>NZ_CALMCQ010000462.1 GCF_937863175.1 uncultured Meiothermus sp.
CGGAGCTGGGCCCCGGCCCTGGGGTCGAATTTGGTGACGGCCATGTGGAAGGTGTAATCGCAGTAGCTGTTGCCCTCGGCCTTGCTCTTCCAGAGGTGGTAGCCCTCCAAGGTATCGTCGTTGCGGCTGGGACAGCACATCTCGATGTAGGTGGTGGTACCCCCCATCAAAGCCGCCCGGGAGCCAGTCTGGTGGGTATCCTTGGCAAAAGTGGCCATGAACGGCAGGTAGATGTGCACATGAGGGTCTACGAAACCAGGGAAGACGTACTTTCCCGAGGCGTCTATTACTTCTGTTCCCGGCGGCACATCCAGACTCTGGCCGATGCGGGTGATGGTATCACCCTCGGCATAGATGTCGGCCTTGTAGCGAGCGTCTGCAGTGATGATTTCGCCGTTCTTAACCAGTAGTCCCATAGCTGCCTCCGTTGTTGGGATAGCTTATAGCTTTCTCTACCGCTGGGCGTAGAGCCTTCCGCCTGTCCTCAGCCACACCATCTGCCCGGCTGTGTCCCGCAGGATTTCCAGCTTGCCACCCTTGCCGTCGCCCTCGGTGATGTGCAGTCGCTCGTTTTCCAGGAGTTCCAGCCGCGCAGGCGGCAGCGGTGGCGGTGGCGTGGTGGTGACGCTCGACACGTCCCCCGGAAGAATCCGGTGCCACAATGAGCCTTCGTCCAGGTACACCTCGACGGTCGTTCCGAAGGCATGACCCACATACTTGCCAACGTAGACCCGCAACTCCTGTTCGCTGGCGTTCACGGCCTTCGGCTCGGGGGCTTTGAGATCCAAATACTGCTCGTTGATCCAGGCGTTCAGCTCACCGTGTAGGAACCCGCCTTTTTGAGCGTTGGTCAGGATGACACAGGCGAAATTGCGCGAAGGAACCAGCCAGAAAGCGCTCATCTGCCCGTTGGCCGCGCCGCCGTGGAGGATGGCGCGAATCCTGTTACCGTCTTTATCCAGCAGGTCGCGCATCCACCAGGTCACGCCAAAGTCGTCGTCGAGCTGGCCTTTGGCGGTGACTTGCTGCATGGCTTGGACGGATTCGGGCGAGATCACCCCCAGGCCGCCTTCCAGATGCACTCGGGCATATCGGAGCATCTCGCAGACCGTGGAATTCACCCGACCAATGGGGCCAACCGCCCGCGCAAAGGCCCACGGCTTGCTGATCCGGAACTGCTCGCACTCGTCGAGGAAGTGCCCCACGCAGTGCCGATGCAGGATGGCCTCGTGTGGAAAAAAGCTGGAGCGCTCCATCCCGAGAGGTTCAAACAACATATCCCGCGCTACCTGTTCGAAGGTCTTGCCCGTCAGCACCTCAATCACCCGGCCCGCGATCCCGAAGCCCGCGTTGTTGTAGTGCCAGAGCGAGCCGAGCGGGGTGATTTGGGGCATTTTGTCCACACCCGCCACGTACTTTTGCAGCGCATCGTCACCGTCGCCGGTGTTGCCAAACAGGTCGCCCACCCAGCCACCGGTGTGGTTGAAGAGGTGGCGCATGGTGGCGGTTTGGGCCACCTGGGGGTCGGCCAGCTTGAGTTCGGGCAGGTAGTTGATAACAGGTTTGTCCAGCTCGAGCTTCCCCTCCTCGACCAGCCTCATCGCCAGCGTGCCGGTCATGGTTTTGGTGTTGGAGGCGACCTGGAAGAGTGTGTCTCGGGTGACCTCGAGCGGGTCGAACACGTTGGTCACGCCCTCGCAGACATAGGTTTCCACGCCGTCTTGCAGAATGCCCACCGCCACCCCAGGGACGCGGTAGCGGGCCATGAGTTCGGAGAGTTTGTGCTCGAGGTCAGTCATAGGCTAGTATCTGTCGTGGGATTCTCCTTGCTCTCAGCTTGATTGCTATGCTTTATCGTGTATTGCAAATCTCTGTTGATCTTGTCAAACAGATCCGTATCAGCCTGCATGGCTAAGACCTTAGCAAGTTGCATCTCTCTATAAAACTTATCTGTAAGTTTCGACCAAGAGAAGGATGCGAGAAAAACAACCGTCAAACTAAGCAGGCATACCACTAAAGCAATTGGCAAAGCCTGATCTCCACCAACTCGAGTCAATACAAACACAGGAGCTGTTATCGCGATGAGGAGAAAGTTGATGGCCGAAGAGCGACTGAGTCGTATTCTCGAGTAGCGATTATCCAGGTAGCTGGCCAGCCAACTGCTGTTCAGCCTGGTTTGAACCACCAGCCCGACCGAAAAGCCGTCTGTGATGTACTGTGCTCTGCGCTTTCCCGAGAGTCGTTTGACCAAACTCTTTCCTACCCAGTTATCAATAAAAACTCCAATCGGATAGGCGATGGACAACGTAAGCACAGATAACAGGGGGCTCAGACCTGCAATCTTTTCTCCATTAATCCATTTATAGTCGAGAACGGTTAGTAGCAAAAAACCCATCCAGATAACTGTCTGGATTCCAATTACCAAGAACTCTGTAAGAACTGCGGTTGTGCTCATAACTCACGTGTGAGGAGGACTTATAAACCCCCTCCAGATTGCTGGTACAGAAAGGCAGTATTGCATACATCCCTAGGGTTGCGGCATCTAATGGATGTCAATCCCCACCTCGTCCCGATACCGCTTCATGGCTTCCCAGTCGGTGGTCACCTCGGCCTTGCTCTTGCTCAACTGATCCCAGGTCACCGGGGTGCGGCCCGAGGGCACCTCCACCATCTCGATGCAGTCTTCCACCGGGCAGACGTTGTAACAGAGGCGGCAGCCCACACAGTCTTCCTCACGCACCACCGGCTCTGGGCGGGTGCTCACCGCTTCGTGCCTGCCATTGCTCCGCATGTCGTAGCGGTAGGGCAGCACCACCTTCCCCCCTGCGTCCACCAGATCAATGCACTGGTGGGCGGTATCGTTGCAGGCCACGTAGCAAAGGTTGCACTGGATGCACTTGTCGGGGTTGATGCGGGCCACCGCGCGGAAGGAGAGGTCGAAGTCCTTGAAGTCGGAGATGCGGTGGAGGCTCTTGCCCACCACCTCGTCAATGGTCTGGAAGCCCCTGGCGTCCATCCAACCGTTCAAGCCATCGCACAGATCCTCGATGATGCGGAAGCCATAGTGCATCACGGCAGTGCAGACTTGCAGGTTAGACGCGCCCAGCAACAAGAACTCGGCGGCATCCTTCCAGGTCGAGATGCCACCCATGCCCGAGATGGGGAGGCCCGACTTGCGTACCACCTCGTCCACACCCAGCGAGGAAAGCATGTTAAGAGCGATGGGCTTGACCGCAGGCCCCGCATAGCCACCGTGACCGCCTTTACCACCAATACTGGGGGTGATCTCGAGCGTATCCAGATCCACCGCCACAATCGAGTTAATGGTATTGATGAGGCTGAGGGCATTGGCCCCGGCTGCAATGGCGGCCCGTGCGGGTGGGACGACCGAGGCCACATTGGGCGTGAGCTTGACGATGACGGGAATCCTGGCCACCTCCATCACCCAGCGGGTGATCTGTTCGCAGTACTCGGGCACCTGCCCCACTGCCGCGCCCATCCCACGTTCACTCATGCCGTGCGGGCAACCGTAATTAAGTTCGATTCCATCGGCTCCGGTGTCTTCAATCTGGAGGATGATCTCGCGCCAGGCCTCGGGCGTAGACTCGACCATGGCCGAGACAATGACCGCTCGGTCGGGCCAGTTGCGCTTCACATCGCGGATTTCCTGGAGGTTGACCTCGAGGGGCCGGTCTGAAATCAACTCCACGTTGTTGATCGCCAGCATCTTCTGACCACCGTAGTGCCAGGCCCCGTAGCGATTCGAGACGTTGAGCACCGGAGCCCCGATGGTCTTCCAGACTGCCCCACCCCAGCCGTACTCGAACGCCCGGTGAACCTGTGCCCCCGAATTCGTAGGAGGAGCCGAGGCCAGCCAGAACGGATTGGGGGATTTGATGCCTGCGAAATTAATCGTGAGGTCTGCCATGATTGACTCCTAAGGGCGGGGAAAGAGAAAAGTGGAAAGTGGAAAGGAAAGGCAAAAGAAAGCAGCTTATTTTGTCTGTTTCCTCTGGGTTTGGATGGAGGTCTTGAGGCCGCTGATGATTTTGGATAGTTGGCGGCAGTGCTGGGAGAGTTTCTCGAAGTCGGATTCTGAGATGTACTCAATATCGAGAGCGACATAGAGTTGGGAACGGACTTCGCCGCAGGAGGCTTTGGCGATCGCCAGGAACTGGTGGAACTCATTGCGGTTGCCGCGCTCGTAGCCTTCAGCAACGTTGGACATGATGGAGACAGAGGCACGTTGAATCTGGTCTTTCAGGCCGTAGTCCTTGGCGAACTCGCCTTTACGCGAAACTTTGTATATGTCCCTGACCAATACTCGAGCCTGTTGCCAGGCGATCAGGCTTTCAAATCCTTCCACTTTCCGCTCCATACGTTCCTCTTTCCACGCCTTTTGCATTCAGTCGTCTGCCGCGACGCCGACACTCGGCACGAGCTTGCGGTGCATAGCAAATGCCGCCAGCTTCCCGTCCTGTACCGCCATCACCGTCGAGGCCGAACCTTTGGCCCGCACACAGTCGCCCCCCGCGTAGACGTTCGGCTGGCTGGTCTCGAGGTCTTCGCTCACTTTGAGGTAGCCCTTCTCGGTCTCGAGGCCCAATAAACTTGCCACCGCTGGCTTCGCCTGCCCGATGGCCTTCACGATCTGGTCGCAGGGCAGCACAAACGCCGAGCCCGGCACCGGCTCTGGGGCCGGGCGGCCCGAAGCATCCGGCGCTCCCAGTGCCATCCGCACACATTTCAGACCCGTGACCCGGCCATCTACGCTGATGACCTCCACCGGCTGGGTCAGGAAGCGGAAGTCCACCCCTTCATTTTTGATGAAGCTGTACTCATGGGGGTAGGCGGTCATCTCCCGGTCGGTGCGGCGGTAGACCACCGTGACCCGCTCCGCACCCAACCGCCGGGCAACCGTGGCCGCGTCCACGGCCGTGTTGCCCGCTCCAATCACGATGACGTTGCTTCCGATGGTCATCTCGTGGGGGTTCATCTTGGAGGCTTCGATGTACTCGAGGCCATCCAGAATATGCTCCTCGCCTGGAATCCCCATCGCGGGCACCACCCCCAGCCCCACGCTCAGGAATACTGCATCAAAGCCCGACCTCACCTCGTCCCAGGAGAGGTTCTTGCCCAGTTCCATCTGGGTTTTGATCTTCACACCCAGCCGCCGAACCATCTCCACCTCGGCCTGCGCCACCTCTACTGGCTCGCGTAGCACGATAATGCCGTAGGTCGAGAGGCCGCCCGCGAGTTCGCGCTTCTCGAAGACCGTCACACTGTGCCCCAGTTTGGCCAGCTCGCCTGCGCAGGTCAGGCCCGCAGGCCCCGCCCCGATCACCGCGACCTTTTTGCCTGTGGGAGCGCCGGGCTTGAACACCTCAATCCCTCGCTCGTACACATGGTCGGTGGCATAGCGCTGCAAGCGACCGATGGCAATGGGCTTGTGGTCGGAGCCCAGCACGCAGGCCCCTTCGCACAGTTCCTGTACGGGACAGACCCGCGCACAGGTCGCGCCCATCAGGTTGGCCTCGAGGATCGTCCGCGCCGATCCCACCACGTTCTCGGTGGCGATTTTCTTGATAAACCTGGGAATGTCAATGTGCGTCGGGCAGGCGTGGGTGCAGGGCGCGTCGTAGCAGTAGAGGCAACGGTTGGCCTCCACCAGCGCCTCGTGATCGGTCAGGGGTGGGTAATACTCGGTCAGAACTTCCTCGGGTTTGATGATCTGCACGCTTCCTCCTTTACCATCGGGCCGGGCCGACTTTGTAGCTACAGCAAAGGCAAAGACCTTCTCGGTGACGGCTTGATCACTAAGAAGGTTCGTGCTCTCACGGGAGCCGATTTAACCTGGCTGGTTTGCTAACTGGAATATACGAGCCAGGTCAGAACGTTGTCAAGCACACGATTCGCAGTTGGACCCCCAAAGCCTGTGCAACCTGGGGAGTGAATTTCCAAAACCCCTGCATCCAAATTCAGCCGATTGTGTCTAGAGTGAAACCAAATTACTCTGTTATGTCTTGACTTAAATCACCTTATGCTATATACATATTTTATGGCACTCAAACGAACCACACCCAATACGAAAGCCGCCCGCGACTTACTAGTGGATATTGCCACCGGCGCGATTGCCGCTTTGTTGCTGGTTGTTTTTGCCCTGCTGGTGCCCAGTATCTGAGTTCGCCGGGGCACCTCGAGGCTAATTCTGCCTCCTCACCGCCACATTAAAGCCCATTAGGCCGTACAATTTTCCTGTGTACGAGACACTTGAAGGTTCGGTTTTGCAGAGCCAGATCACCAGTATTCATGGGGTGGTTTTCTACGAGGTGGTGTTGCAAACCGGCGCCGCCGCCCGTCGGCTGCGCTTTCAGGATACTTTTCTGAACCCTGCCCCCAGAGCCGGTGAGTATCTGAAAATTGAACTCATTTTGGGGAACGTAAGTGAGGTCCGGCGAATCCCCGCTCCTTGACGGCCGTAGTGGGTGGTTAAAGATGATCCTATTCGGAAACCGGGCTAAACAAATCTTGAGTGAGGTATACTCAAGTAGCCTAAGTGTAAGATTTGACCCTATCCCGGTTCCCCCACCTTATAAAATCAGAACATATATCGCTCCCATCCCGCCGAGAGAGCGACGAACCCCAGGCGGAACTCAGGAGATAGATATCTTATGCGTTTAGAACTGCCGGTCATTCCACTGCGAAATACCGTCATCTTGCCGCATACCACCACCCCGGTGGATGTGGGCCGCGCCAAAAGCAAGCGTGCGGTCGAAGAAGCAATGGGTGCCGACCGGCTGATCTTCCTGGTAGCACAGCGCGACCCGGAAGTGGACGATCCCACCCAGGACGATCTCTATGTGTGGGGGGTTCAGGCTGTGGTAAAGCAGGCCATGCGCCTGCCCGACGGCACTTTGCAGGTGATGGTCGAGGCCCGCGCCAGGGCCGAAGTTAAGGACTACATCGCCGGGCCTTTTCTGCGGGCCAGGGGCGAGGTCTACTCCGAAATTTTTCCTGCCGACGAGACCGTAACCCGCGTGCTGGTGGAAGAGCTCAAGGACGCTTTCGATAGATATGTTGCCGGCCATAAGTCGCTGCGGCTGGATCGCTATCAGCTGGAGGCCGTGAAGGGCACCACCGACCCGGCTATGCTGGCCGATACCATCGCCTACCACGCCACCTGGGCGGTGGCCGAGAAGCAGGAGATTCTCGAGCTGACCGAGATTGAGACCCGCCTCAAGAAGGTGCTGGAATTTCTCAGTCGGGATCTGGAACGCTTCGATCTGGACAAGAAGGTGGCCCAGCGGGTTAAAGACCAGATGGACACCAACCAGCGCGAGTATTACCTGCGCGAGCAGATGAAAGCCATCCAGAAAGAGCTGGGTGGAGGCGAAGACGGCCTTAGCGACCTGGAGGCATTGCGCAAAAGGATCGAAGAATCCGGGATGCCCGAGGCGGTACAGACCAAGGCTCTCAAGGAACTGGATCGGCTCGAGCGGATGCAGCAGGGCAGCCCTGAGGCCACCGTGGCCCGCACCTACCTGGACTGGCTGACCGACGTACCCTGGGTCAAAGCCGACCCCGAGGTGTTGGATATCGCCCGCACCCGCCAGATTCTGGATGAAGACCACTACGGCCTCAAGGATGTGAAGGAGCGCATCCTGGAATACCTGGCGGTGCGCCAGATGACGGCCCACCTGGAGGTGCGCAACAAGGCTCCTATCCTGGTGCTGGTGGGGCCGCCGGGGGTCGGCAAGACCTCGCTGGGCCGCTCCATCGCCCGCAGCATGAACCGCAAGTTCCACCGCATCTCACTGGGCGGGGTGCGCGACGAGGCCGAGATTCGCGGCCACCGCAGAACGTACATTGGGGCCATGCCAGGCAAACTAATTCACGCCATGAAGCAGGTGGGGGTCGTCAATCCGGTGATCTTGCTGGATGAAATTGACAAGATGAGCGCAGACTGGCGCGGCGACCCCGCCAGCGCCATGCTGGAAGTGCTTGACCCCGAGCAAAACAACACCTTTACCGACCACTACCTCGACGTGCAATACGACCTCTCCAGGGTCTTCTTCATCACCACCGCCAACACCCTGCAAACCATCCCCCGCCCGCTCCTGGATCGCATGGAGATCATCGAGATTCCGGGCTACACCAACCTCGAGAAAGCCTCCATCGCCAAACAGTACCTCTGGCCCAAACAGGTCAAGGAGGCTGGAATGGATGGCAAAATTGAGGTCACCGAGTCTGCCATCATGCGGGTCATCAACGAGTACACCCGCGAGGCCGGGGTGCGGGGGCTGGAGCGCGAGATGGGCAAGATTGCCCGCAAGGGGGCCAAATTCTGGCTGGAAGGCAACTGGGAAGGCCCGCGTTCGGTGGATGCTCCCGAAGTACCCACCTACCTGGGCATTCCGCGCTTCCGCCCCGACAAAGCCGAGACCGAGCCCCAGGTTGGCACCGCCCAGGGACTGGCCTGGACCCCTGTGGGCGGCACCCTTCTTACCATTGAGGTTGCTGCTGTCCCTGGCAGCGGCAAGCTCTCGCTGACCGGCCAGCTCGGCGAGGTGATGAAGGAGTCGGCCCAGGCTGCGCTGACCTATCTGCGTGCCCATGCTGCCGATTATGGCCTTCCCGATGACTTCCACAACAAGGTAGACCTGCACGTGCATGTCCCCGACGGGGCCACCCCCAAGGACGGCCCCAGCGCGGGCATTACCATGACCACTGCCATCGCCAGTGCCCTCAGCCGCCGACCGGCCCGCATGGATATCGCCATGACCGGCGAGGTCAGCCTGCGCGGTAAGGTAATGCCCATCGGGGGTGTGAAGGAAAAGCTACTCGCCGCCCACCAGGCCGGTATCCACCGGGTTGTACTCCCCCAGGACAACGAACCCCAGCTCGAGGATCTGCCCAAGGAAGTGCTGGAAGGGCTGGAAATCAAGATGGTAGAAGACGTGGGAGACGTGCTTAAGTACCTCCTGCTGCCCGAGCCCGCCATGCCTCCGGTGGTACAACCCGGCGACACCCGTCAGCAACCCGGCGCGGGCGCGTAAATCCACCCGTATCAACCCCCTCGCTTGTTTGCCGGAGGGGGTTTTCACGTCTCCGAGACCAGGCGCAGCGACTTGAGCCCGGGTTGGCTGCGCTGCTTTCAGAAGGCCGTCATCGAAGTCCCTCCCGACTGTTTACACATAGCTGGGGGTTCTGACGGACGCCCTCCCGCTCCACTTCGGAGCGCAGCGAGTCCCGGATTACCAGGGCTACTTCCGTTTTGCGATGGCCTCGGCGGTTGTCACCGGGTTAATGGTACCGAACCCCAGGCCCTGTCTAGCGCTCAACCGCCCTGGTAAGTTCCTGCCCAATCTGCCAGCACATGTCTTCCCCACTGCTCATCACGTCCGCGTTGCTGAAGCGCACCACACACAGTCCCAGCCCTTCCAGATAGGGCGTCCGCTCCGCGTCGTAGGCTTGCCCCTCCGGGGTGAAGTGCGCCTTACCGTCCATCTCGACCACCAGCTTTGCACTGGCGCAGTAGAAGTCGGCGATGTACGGCCCGATAGGTCGTTGAGGCAGCCAGCGACGCTCTTGGTTTCGCAGTCAGTCGTACCAGACTTTTCGCTCAGCAGGGGTCATCTCTTTGCGCAGCCGACGAGCCTTCGAGACGTTGGTTTTCACATAGGGCAGGTTTCGCGGCAGGAGACATGATCCCCCACCGCTGCGTCGAGCCCCTTGCTCAGGGGGCAAGCCACACCCCAGCCTTGCTCCCCTTAACGAGAGGGGTGGCCCGTAGGGCCGGGGGGATTGCAGCTAGCCACTTCCCTAGCTGTGGGGGTCTTGGCGCGGGCAGGTCAGCTCAGCTCGAGGCGCAGCTTCTTGCCCAACACCGCAGCCACCCGTCCCAGGGTTTGCAGCGTGACCGAGGGGTTGTCTGGGTCGAGCAGGCGGTCTACGGCGGCGCGGCTGGTGTTCATCTGAGCGGCCAGGGACGACTTGGTGATGTTCTGGCGCTTCAGTTCTTGGTTGATCTGGAAAACCAAGACGCGCTTGGTGGCAACCGCCTCCACATCGCCCAAGATGCCCTCTTCGGCGAGGAAGTCGTCAAGGCTGCTGCCAAACCGTTTGCTCATAGACGGATGGTCGTATCAAAGACGGTGCGCTCGGTAGAATCGCGGGGGCAAAGAAACTCAGATAAATCTTTCAATACTGCTTAATTCGTCCCGACAACACAAGTATCAAACTGGCAAATGCATCTGGGGCCTCACGCAGTGTCTTAAGTGCATTCTCAACGTTTATCTTATATTCTGCCTTGATATGATCTTCAACTTCAACACTGGCTCTGTGAAGTCGATCAACAATCAAATCGATCTCTTCCTTATACCGTTCGTTAAACGAGGAGACCACTAAAGTCATCACCATAATGGTGTAGATAGCAGCTATAATCCACTCAAAAAAGGTGATAATTTTTGCTGTTGTCCCGTCAGGTGCAATATCAGTGAAGTTGACATGGAAAAGGCTCATGCTCAGAAAGAGAAAATCGAGGAAATTAGCCCCTGCTGCTCCTGAGTATTCGTGGGGATAATTCTTCCAAAGGCCGTAGTGTAGAAATGCGAAGACAATAACAGTTAAGAGCAATGTAAAGATAACTCCCAAAAGGACATGTGGTAAGTAGGCTCTTCTACGCTGAAAATCCCGTAGGTTTGTTGCAAAGAATAATAAAGCTCTATTCAACAGAAGACTCATAGCAAGTTTTTGCTGAGGACTTGTCTTGCTGTCTTTGTTTACTTTCGATGTCTTGGGGGTTTTTACGCGAGAACGCCTCTCCTCAGACCTTAGCGGCCTTTTTGTCTCAACCGTTTCTTCACGTTTTGCAGTCGTTTCCTCAAGCGTATACAAACTTCTGAGGAAATCCGACTGCAGCAATGCTGTCAGTACAGGGGCACTGATGGCTAAAAAAGCAATGGGTTTGGTCGCTTGCTTAACCCTAGCGTAATAGTGTGAACTTACCCCGAATTGAGTCAGTAGCGGTTAAGCCTCCAGAATAGGAGGCAG
>NZ_CALMCQ010000463.1 GCF_937863175.1 uncultured Meiothermus sp.
GCACTGCTCGAGGCTGGCATACTGGCTACCCGGCTTGCGCTGGGTGCGAATCTGGTGTAGCCGACTGGGGTTGATGGTGAGGCCGTAGATTTTGTCCTTGTAGGCCTTGACCGGTTCGGGCAGGCTATCGCGCTCGAAATCGTCCTCTGCCAGGGGGTAGTTGGAGGCCCGCAGACCGTACTGTAGGCCCAAAAACAAACAGGTTGGGGTCTTGCCAGCCCGGCTGACCCCGACCAGGATCACGTCCGCCATCTGGTAGTGCCGATCCCCAATTCCATCGTCGGTGGCCAGCACAAAATCCACCGCATCAATACGGGTGAAATAGCTGTTGTCACTAACGCTGTGCAACCGGCCTACCCGCCCTGTGGGGGGCTGGTCGAGTTCGCGCTCTAACTCCCCCAGATAGGTACGAAACAGGTCAAAATGCAGGGCCGGGGCCGTTTTGAGCTGGTCATTTAGCACCGGATTGGCCAGGGTTGAAAACACAATGGGACGTACCTGCTCACGCTCAAAAATCGAATTGATCTCGTATACAAGGCCATAAACCTCCTCTTCGGTATCTGTGAAAGGCCGCGTTACATAACGAAACCGCACCGCTTCAAACTGGGCCAGCAAACTCCGCGCCACCGACTCGGCAGTCAAGCCCGTATGGTCTGAGACGATAAAAACCGTTCGCTCCATAGCACACTCCGCAGGACATTCAGGTAACAGTGTAGTTTATGTGTGTAGCATCTACTACACAGAACCCTGGGCCATACATACACCAAAACCAGCCACTCCCCTTCCCATCCAGCTCAAACTACCATCAACTGCAACGAGGTGTGCTTATGGCCTATATTCGCTGGTTCGAGACGCTGGGCATGAAAGACCTGGAAGTTGTAGGGGGCAAAAATGCTTCCATCGGAGAGATGATCGCCAATCTGTCTCAGGCCGGGGTACGGGTTCCGGGGGGTTTTGCCACCACCGCCCAGGCCTTCCGCGAGGTCTTGCGGCACAACAACCTGGTCGAACGCATCAACACTGCCCTGCAAAACCTGAACACCGATGATGTGGATGAACTGGCTCGAGTAGGGGCCGAGATTCGTAGCTGGGTTGAGAACGCTGAGCTACCCAGAGCCCTGGAGGTAGCCATCGTAGATGCCTTCATCCGTATGGAGTCCGCCGCCCAAACCGCAAAGGGCGGCGGTGGACTTTCTGTGGCGGTGCGCTCCTCCGCGACCGCCGAAGACCTGCCCGAGGCCAGCTTTGCCGGGCAACAAGAAACCTTCCTGAACGTGAAGGGCATCGAGAGCGTGCTTTTGCACATCAAAAAGGTCTTTGCCTCGCTCTACAACGACCGGGCCATCGCCTACCGCGTCCATCACGGCTTTGCCCACGAGGAGGTGGCCCTCTCGGCAGGTGTGCAGCGCATGGCGCGTAGCGACCTGGGGGCCTCCGGCGTAGCGTTCACCCTCGACACCGAGTCGGGCTTCCGCGACGCGATTTTCATCACCTCGACCTACGGCCTGGGGGAGTTGCTGGTGCAGGGTGCGATCAATCCAGATGAGTTCTATGTTTACAAGAAAGGCCTGGCCGAGGGTCGCAGCACCATCCTGCAGCGCACCCTGGGCACCAAGCTGCAAAAGATGGTTTACGCCGGGGTGGGCAGGGGTGTCCAGGCCGTAGAGACTTCCGCTGACGAACGCCGCAGTTTCTCGCTCTGTGATGCGGATGTGCTCGAGCTGGCCAAACAAGCCCTGCTGATCGAGCAGCACTATGGCAGACCAATGGATATCGAGTGGGCCAGGGACGGGCAGGATGGGCAAATTTACATTTTGCAGGCCCGCCCCGAGACCGTTCAAAGCCGTTCCGGGCGCGTCCTGGAGCGCTTCGAGATGCTGGAAAGTGGCCCCGTACTGGTAACGGGTCGGGCCGTGGGGCAGCGCATAGGCGTAGGGATGGTACGGGTGATCAACCATCCCCGTGAGATGAACCGCGTGCAAAGCGGCGACGTACTGGTGGCCGACATGACCGACCCCGACTGGGAACCGGTAATGAAAAAAGCCGCTGCCATCGTGACCAACCGGGGCGGGCGCACCTGCCACGCCGCCATCATCGCCCGCGAGATGAACATCCCGGCGGTGGTCGGGACAGGCTGTGCCACCAGAGAACTCCGCGACGGCGACGTAGTCACTATTTCCTGCGCCGAGGGCGACACCGGGCGGGTATATGCGGGAACGCCCCGGTTTGAGGTGAAGCGGGTTGAACTCGACAACATGCCCGAAATCCCCACCAAGATCATGATGAACGTGGCCTCGCCCGAGCGGGCCTTCAGCTTCGCCAGCCTGCCCAACGCCGGGGTAGGGCTGGCCCGGCTCGAGTTCATCATCAACAACGTGATCGGGATTCACCCCAGAGCACTCCTCGACGTCGAGAGGCTGGACGGCGAGCTCAAGGCCGAAATCGAGCGTCGCACCACCGGGTATGCCGACCCCCAGGATTTCTTCCGGGAAAAGCTGGCCGAGGGGGTCTCGATGATTGCCGCTGCCTTTGCCCCCAACCCGGTGATCGTGCGCCTTTCGGACTTCAAGTCCAACGAGTACGCCCACTTGTTGGGCGGTAGCCTCTACGAGCCCAGGGAGGAAAACCCCATGATCGGCTTCCGGGGGGCTTCGCGTTACCGCTCGAGCGACTTTACCGAAGCCTTCGCGATGGAGTGTCAGGCCCTGAAAAAAGTCCGCGACGAGATAGGTCTCACCAATGTCTGGATCATGATCCCCTTCGTGCGCACCGTTGGAGAGGCACGAACCGTCCTCGAGATTCTGGAGTCCCACGGGCTAAAACGCGGGCAGAACGGTCTCAAGCTGATCATGATGTGCGAAGTGCCCTCCAACGCCATTCTGGCCGAGCAGTTTCTGGAACTCTTCGATGGTTTCTCGATTGGCTCCAACGACCTGACCCAGCTTACGCTGGCCCTCGACCGCGACTCGGGGCTGGTGGCCGACCTCTTCAACGAACAGGACGAGGCCGTGAAGTTCCTGCTCTCTCGCGCCATCCAGACTGCAAAAAACATGAACAAGTATATCGGTATCTGCGGCCAGGGCCCCTCCGACCACCCCGAACTGGCCGGCTGGCTGGTCAGGCAAGGCATCGAGAGCATCTCGCTCAACCCCGACAGCGTGCTCGAGACCTGGCTCTACCTGGCCGGGAAGCAGAAAGAGCTGGTGTAGAAACCATCGCGGTTTCCTCGAGCAGGCCATCCCCCGCAACTTTTGACCAGATCGGCCCACCTCCGTCCGCAACGCACCTCCCGACCGCCTCAAAACCCGCCTTTGGCCTCGATAAAGGCCAGGGTTTCGTCCAGATACGGTGTAAAGTCGGCACAGCCAATGCGCATGACCACCATTGCTCCGCAGGCGTTGCCCATACGGGCGCTCTTGTACCAGTCCCAACCCTGCAAACGCCCGTAGATAAAGCCTGCTGCAAAGGCATCACCCGCACCCAGCACACTTAACACTTCCACCGGGAAACCTGGAGCGCTCACCACACTGCCGTCCGGCAGGTTAACATCGGCGCCTTTGGCCCCCCGTTTGACCACCAGCGCCTCCACCCCCTTGTCCAGCAAGGCCCGAATGTTGGTCTCCACCTCTCCCCGGATTTCCGGCGCGGTAATCTGCGAGTGGCGAATGGTGATGTCCTCGGGGCGGCGCAGCATGGCGGCGTTGATCTCCTCCTCGGTGCCGATAGCCACATCCACCAGCGGCAGCAACGCCCGGATTTGGAGGCCGTAAGCGCGGGGGTCGTGCCAGCCATCGGCGCGGAAATCGAGATCGAGGAAGACGGTAGCCCCTGCGGCCCTGGCCTGTTCGGCAGCAAAGAAGGTGGCGCTGCGGCTGGGTTCCCTGGTCAGGGCTACGCCCGATAGCTGAACCGCCCTGGCTTCGGCGATGGGAGTATTCAGCACATCGTCAATGGAAAGCTGGATGTCGGCAGCGTTGTCACGGTAGAAGGTGATGGGGAACCTGTCCGGGGGCTCGATACCCAGCACTACCGCACTGCTGCGGGCTCCCGTCTTTTGTGGGATAAAGCGGGTCTCGACCTCCTCGCGCTGGAGTCGCTCGAGGATAAACTCACCGATTTTGTCCACCCCCACCGCCGTCAGCAACACCGTCTTGAGCCCCAGACGGCTCGCCCCCACCGCGATGTTCAGCGGACTCCCGCCGATGTATGCCCCAAAGGAGGTGATGTCGGGGAAGGCCGCCCCGATGTCGTTGGAATAGAGGTCAATCGAGGAGCGGCCCATGGTGATGAGGTCGTATCTTCTGATGGCTGACGGCTTATGATCGCTCGCTCGCTGGGCTCTTTGCGCTTTTGGTCTGGTCTTGGCCATCACAACCTCGCTATGCTTTCCGAATACTTCCTGTCTGGCCCGACCTTCTCACGTGGTTCAACTATACCCTGGAAACACCCTGCCAGGCGACAATCCAGCCGCCTCAGGCTTCGCTTCGCATCGTCCTGCTTTCCGAAAACCACCCTGGGCGGAAGTTCACTCCGGCTTGGCATCACGTCCCATTAAGCGCGACAACTCCTGCATCGGGTCG
>NZ_CALMCQ010000464.1 GCF_937863175.1 uncultured Meiothermus sp.
CCAGGCTTCAAAAAAATAGCCTCGGGGTCTCCGGGTTGGAGGATGATCTTTTTGAATCCGGTATAAGCCGTACTGGGTCCACGCCGACTTCTAGCGGGTGACGACTTGCGAAGGGCAAACAGCCAGCAAAAAGCGCTAGATACTTGAATGCAGCGATCTACGGTAATCGTTACCGTGAAGCGAAGTCCTGCCCCACATTCCAGTAGGCCGCCATAACTTTTCGTACCGCGGGCAGGGCCACCCCGCTGCCTTCGCCACCGTTCTCAAAGAAGGCCACCACCACCAGCGGTGGCCTTGGGTCGGCAGGATCTGTCGGGCCGTAGCCCATGTACCAGGCGTGCTCGAGGCCGGCGGTCAGGGTCTCGTTCTGGGCGGTTCCGGTTTTGCCGGCGGTGGCTACCGGGAAGTTGCCGAGAACGTGCCGGGCCGAACCATTCGTTACGGTCAGGCGCAGTCCATTCTTCAACTCTTCCCAGTATCGTCCCGGAACCGAGGTGCTGGGTCGCTGGATGACCTGATCGCCAATTCGCCGAACCAGATGCAACTCGGGCTGTTGGCCGCTCTGGGCGATGGTAGCGAGCATGCGAGCAATCTGGACCGGGGTGGCTTTATTGTAGCCCTGACCAATGGCAATCGAAAGGGTCTCGCCCGGCCACCAACGGGGGTCGCGGGGGATGTTCTGGCGCTTCCATTGCAAGGTGGGAACAATGCCGGTCTGCTCCCCAATCTCCAACCCGGTGGGGCGGCCCACTCCCAGCTCCAGCGCCCGTTTGTGCAACTTGTCCACAATTCCGATGGGGTCAAGCATTGAGACCTGGTAGTACCAGGTGTTGCAGCTCTGGGCGATGGCTTCCTCTACCGTCATCATGCCCATATCGTGGCGGGCCCAGTTGCGCCGAATGCCTCCAAACACGATGTAGGGGCTACAGCGGAAAGCTGTGTCGGTGGTGACGTAGCCCCTTTCCAGGGCCATGCTCGAGGTGGCCAGCTTGTAGGTCGAACCTGGCGGATAGGCATTAACTGCCCGGTTCAAGGTAGGACGGTCCTTATCGGCGAACAGATTGCGGATTTTATCGTTGGCGCGGGGTCTGTGGCCAAACAGGTTGGGGTCGAAGGCGGGGGCGGTGGCCATGGCCAGAACCTCGCCGTTGCGCGGGTCGATGGCCACGATGGCCCCCTTGGCCCGGGTAGCCAGCGGTAGTCGGTTGCGGACTCGAATTCGATTGATGTCCTCCACCCCTTCCTGTAGGGCCCGCTCGGCAGCCCGCTGCAGATTCAGGTCAAGGGTCAGGTACACGTCGGTGCCAGCCTGGGGCTCCTTAAGTTCCTCGAAGCGCACCCGCTGGCCCCTGGCATTCACTTCGGCCAGCACCACCCCTTTGATGCCCTTGAGCTGGGCTTCCAGGGCAGCCTCGAGGCCCGAAGCCCCTACCAGCTCCTCGGGGTCGTAGCCTTCCTGGAGTTGTTCCTGGCTGGGTAGGGCTGTATAACCGATCACCGGCCCGGAAATAGGGTTGGGATAAACCCGCTCGATGCGTTCCAGGAGCTTCAAGCTAGGCTCTCCGGCGGTTAGCTCAGCCAGGGTGGGGATTAACGTCTCGGGAATATTGACCATCAGCTCGACCGACTCCCGCTCCACCCTGGGTAACTCCTTCAGCCCTGCTAACACCAGAATGCGTTCCTTGAAATGTACTTCCCCACCCGAATAGATCAGATCTACCGCCAGCCGGTTGGCGGCAATCACCTGCCCATTGCGATCTAAAATACGTCCCCTGGGGGCCAGGGAGGTTTCGGTGCGAAGATAGTTGCCCTGGCTGCGGGTGGCATACTGCTCGTACTGCACTACCTGCAACTGCCAGAGCCGCCCCACAAACAGCATTAGCATGAGGTAAAAAAGCCCCAGCAGGATCCAGATACGACTGTTCACTCGGCGCTCCTATTTGCCGCGAACCGCAAAAAGCTGCCGATAGAGCTGAATTGCAAATGGTGCGATCAGAAGCGTCAGCAGCATCTCCGGTAGGATAACCGACCATAGCGTGAGAGGATTGAAGCTGCCTAGCCGCAACCAAAAGGCTACCAGCAGGATACCCAACCATTTGGCGACAAAGCTGCCCCCGAGGATGACTGCTTGCCCGGCCAGCTCGTCCCAGTGTACCAGCCGTGAAAGACGATAGTAGGCATAAGCCGCAAACAGCAGTCCCACTGCATGCAGCCCCGGATACCCCGCCGAAAGCAGGTCTTGCAGCAACCCCACCGCAAAAGCCAGAGGCAAGCCCACATAGGGCGATACCGAGGCTACCAACAGCAATGTAGCCAGATAGATCAAATCGGGGGGTGCAAAGTTATCCCCCAGCAACCCAGAAACAAAGCCCTGGAGTAGAAAAGCCAAAATTATGATCAGAATAATCCGCATAGTCAGAACGGAGTTGATCCAGTTGACGCATGGACGGTGATGCAGAGTGGGTGGGCCGATTGTGACCGGTTTGGTTGTACCAAAGCCCTCGAATAGTTCGTGCTCATAGCGGCCTAAGCACCTGCACTTCCTCCAACAACGAGAGCTGCACAGCAGGTCGAACCATCAAAACCTTTTTCAGTGCTCCTGGTGAGGTCGGCAGTACCTGTTCGACGGTGCCCACCGTGATACCGGCAGGATAGAGCCCTTGCAAGGCCCCAGACACCACCTTGTCGCCGGGTTTGACGCTGGCTTCGGGGGCGATTTCGACCCGCAACATGCGAGGGGGTGCACCATAAGCGATGCCACGCCCCGGCGCACCCGCTAGCCGCACCCCCACTCGAGATTCGGGGTCGAGCAAGGTGCGAACCACGGCATTGTTTTGCGTGACCTCGGTGATGACCCCCACCAGTCCGTTGGCGGTGGTGACAGGCATCCCGACCCGCAGACCCCGGGCCGAACCAGCGCCCAGAAAAAGCCTTCGATAAAGCCCTGAGGCGTCATCGTCAATCACCGGCGCTACCGCTACCACACCCAAACCCTGAACGGCCTGCACCCGCAGGGTGGCCTGGAGTTTGCGGTTTTCCAGGGCCAGGCGCTGGTTCTCCTGCCGGAGCTGTTGTAATTCGGCCTGCATCTGGCGTTGCTGGGCGCGCAGGTCGCGACGGTCAAATATGGCTGCCAGGCTGGCCTTAGCGTTCTGACCCAAACGGAAGGAGAAACCAAACAAGGGAGCGGTACGGGCAGCAAACTCGCCCGGCAAGGTGGGAGCCGATTGCCGGGTGATGGTTGCCAACAAAACTCCCAGCAACAGCAAACCCATCAGCAAGGCCCGGCGAATAACGGTATCGCTCATAATCTACCGCCAGTCGAAGGATGCAGGAAGTGACTGTTGTTTGCCCAAGAAAGCTTCAAATAACCCAACTCCCAAGCAAGAGTCTAGCGCACCCGGTAGCCATTGGCTCCATGCGGAGCCTGCTGTACTGTATAGAACATAAGTATGTAACCCCG
>NZ_CALMCQ010000465.1 GCF_937863175.1 uncultured Meiothermus sp.
CCCCCCGCGTACAGTTTCCAGTCGGCCCCCACGCCCAGCGCCAGCACGTCGGTCTCGGGCGGGTCTACGGGTGCGAAGCTGCGCCCCCCGTCCGTGCTGCGGTAAAGCCCCAGCCCCGCGCCTCCCGCGTAGAGGCGGTTTTCGCCGTCCACCGCCAGAGTGTGCACCCCTCGTGGAAGACCCCGGCCCGCCAATCCTTTCCAGGTGGCCCCGCCGTCGTCGCTGCGGTACAGCCCCCCGACCACCTCCCAGAGGTAGTGCTGGCGGGGGTCGGACGGGTTTACGGCGTAGCCGTGGAGGTCGCCCCCCGGCAGCCCACGGGGCTTGAGGTCGCGGAAAAGGCTCAGGTCGCGGCTCTCGGCGTAGACCCCGTGTCCGGCCACGATCAGCCGCTCCCCGTCCCAGGCCAGGTTCATCGCGTCGTAGTCGGATTGGCGCAGGGTGTCGCGCCAGAGACCCTGCTGAGAATCAAACCGCTGCACCCCGTCGTGGTGCCCGAAGAAGACCTGCCCGGAGGGCAGGAGGGCCAGGGCGTGGGCGTCGCGGGTGGCGACCTTGCCCATCGGCATGGTCATGCCCGGCATGCGCCCGTTGGGGTTGCCGTTGCCGTCCATGGGCATCCCGCCGGTGATGGTCATGCCGGGCATCCGGGGAACCGTGGACTGAACCAGCAGGGCCACCAGCCCGACCAGCGAAGCCAGGCCCAGACCCAGTTGCCACCAGATCGGCTTCACGCAAGGCTCCTCGGGGTCGGGCTTGGCCGGGCCATGGGGTCACGATAGACAGGTCGTATTAAGGTCTTGTAAAGCGGTCTTGGTCGGCCGCCGGATGGGGCTGCGCGGCGTCCCAGTGGCCCCACTTCCACCAGTGCAGCTTGGGGACTCCCACGATGTAGGTCTTGGCCACCCCGCAGGGCACGAAGCCCACCGAGAGGATGCCGCGTCTGGAGGCCAGGTTACCGGCCTGGGTGTCCACATAGATGCCCCCTGGGTGGGGCTGGGCCAGCGCCTGGGACATCAAGTAGCGCAGGCCCGTCTTGTAGAGCCCTCTTTCACGCCATATCGGAAGGGTCCGAAAGGCGAACAGCCAGTGTGCGGGTTGGCGCTGTATCTCGGGGTGCAGGTGTACCGGCCCTGCGGTGTGGGGATGGCTGAGCCAGCCGTAGGCGGCCCAGGCGCGGGGGCCGTGGATCACCGCCCCGCTAAAGCCCTGGCTAAGGTAATCCAGGAAGACCGCTTCGAGGGCCGACCCGCCGAAGAAGAGCCGAATCAGGTCAGGCTCGGCGGGGGAGAGGCGCAACCCCAGCGGGAGCGGGCTCCCGCTGGGCTGAACGCCCTCGGGCAGGCGAAACACCAGGCTGGTGCGGATGCGCAGCGGGGAGCGCTCGAGCAAAGAGGTCGGCAAAGGCATCTCCTGGGCAGCTAGGGCAGTATGGCCCGGACGTTGCGGGTGAGGCTGGCGCGGCTCAGCTCGCCCACCTGGCGCGAGTGAACGGTTCCGTCGGGGCGGATGAAGACGGTGGTGGGCAGCCCCACCCCGCCGAAGCGCGTGTAGAGGGCCTGGGTGCGGTCATACCCCGGTTGGCCCGGAGGCGCGTCCACCCAGATGGGGTAGCCGACCCCCGCCTGCCGGATGTAGGCCGCGACCGTTCGGGGGTCTTCGTTCAAGTCCACCCCGACCACCGCCAGCCCGCGCCCCCTGAACTCGGCCTGTATGCTATCCAGCAGGGGCATCTCGCGGCGGCAGGGCGGGCACCAGGTGGCCCAGAAGTTGAGCACCACCGCCCTGCCGCGCAAGCCGGAGAGGGCCACCGGCTGTCCCTCGAGGTTGACCAGCCGCACCTCGGGCGCGGGGTCGCCCGGCCTGACCAGGGTCGGGTCGCCCGCCCGCAGCCCCGTGAGGGAATAGCCGAGGGCGAACAGCGCCCCGCCCGCCGCGAAGCCCAGCACCAGGGGGCGGGCGTAGGCGGCCCGCTGGCTCTTGGGGCGGCGCGACAGCGCCCACAGCCCGTAGCCCAGGCCGCCCAGCACCCCGGCCCAGGGCAGATACCCCGGCTGCCACAGGTACAGCGCGGTCAGGGGGTTGTCCCGGTAGCCTTCCCAGTTGAGCAGCACGAAGCCCAGCCGCGCCCCCAGCACCCCGGCTACGGAGGCATTGAACACCACGTTGCCCACCCACTGCCCGTCCAGCCCGGCCCCCCGAGCCGCCCGCGTGCCCCACCACGAGGCCAGCAGCAGCCCCGCCACCAGCAGCAGCCGCACCGTGGCCACCAGGAACGGGCCGACGCTCAACACCTCGGGCATCCCCAACCTCGACTCTCTGCCCTAGCGGGGCCTGCGCTCGAGGGCGAAGCCCGCCGCCTTCCACGCCTCGAACCCGCCCTTGAGCTCGCGCACGTTGGTGTAGCCCAGCCGCACCAGTGCCTGGGCCGAGAGGGCGCTCATGCGCCCGGAGCGGCAGTAGACCACGATCTCGGCGGCCTTGTCCTTGGGCAGGTTGGCGGCGCTTCGGATGGCGTCGAAGGCGATGAACAGGTCGGTCTGGGGCAGCTCGCCCTCGTAGGGGACGTGGGTGTTGACCAGCACGAAGTCCTTGTCGGCGAGCTGGGCCTTGAGTTCCTGCGGGGTCAGCAGGCCCCAGCGGCCCCCCTGGGTCTGGACGGTCTGGCCGGGAAATGGATGGGCCAGCGAGAAACCCAGCAGCAGGGCCGCCATCAGCATTAATCTGAGCACATCTACCTCCGCCTCGCGTCAGGGCGATTGCGCGAAGATAAGGCGGGCGTGTTAAGTTTCTGCAAAGCCCGGCATGAGGGGGCCGGGG
>NZ_CALMCQ010000466.1 GCF_937863175.1 uncultured Meiothermus sp.
GGTGGTTCCCAGGATTTGTGCAATTTCCTCCTGGCGCTCGGGGGAAATCCAGCCTTCATCCTGCTGCACCAGCCGCAGCATCGGCATGATGGCTGAACGCCTCCCTTCTGGGGTAGCGGGGTATTGAGCAAATACCTCAACCAGCCAAGCTTGTTTATCGTCAAAGAATCCCATATTCCTCCGTCTGGGCTCGAGTGTCGAGTATCGAACGCAAACAAATAACCCTTGGCCCTAAGCGTTTCGATGATCTGCTGGTCACTGCCACCGCCACGGCGTGGATTTGGGTACTGTGCCTCAGACCATATTCATGGGTCGCAGAAGTACGATTTGACATACTTGCGGTGGCACAGCCCAGACCCGTGACACTCCACACAAAGTTCATCGGTCTACATCCCCCATCACCGGATCTAACGAAGCGATCACCGCCACCATATCGGCCATCTGTACCCCCCTGCAGGCGTAGGGCAGGCTTTGCAGGTTGACAAAACTGGGGGCACGAACCTTGACCCGGTAGGGCATGGAACCCCCATCGGAAATGATGTAGTAGCCCAGCTCCCCTCTGGCACTCTCGGTAGGCACGTAGACCTCGCCCAAAGCCGGGTGGAAGCCCTCCGTTACCAGCTTGAAATGGTAGATCACGGCCTCCATCGAAGTTTCCAACAACTCACGCGGCGGCAGCGAAATCTGAGGGTTGGGGTCGCGGATGGGGCCGGGGCCAAGAGCCTCGATGCGTTCGATGGCCTGCTGGATGATCTTGACCGACTCGCGCATCTCGAGGATGCGAATCACCATTCGATCGTAGACATCACCCCCGTAGAGTACCGGCACCTCAAAGTGGTAGGTCTCGTACCCGGCATAAGGGTAGGCCTTGCGCACGTCATAGTTTACCCCCGAGGCCCGCAAGCTGCCGCCGGTAAGCGATAGGGCGATGGCGACATCGGCAGGAATAACCGAGACTCCCTGGGCCCGCTGATAGAAAATGGGGCTTTCCTTGAACAAGGTCTCGTACTCGCCTATACGGGCTGGCATCTGCACGATGAACTTCTTAATTTCGCTCAGGAACTCCAGCGGAAGGTCTTCCTTCAGCCCACCAATGCGAATGTAGTTGTGGTGAAAGCGCTGGCCCGAGACCCACTCGAACAAGTCGAGCACCGCCTCCCGCTCTCGGAAGGCATAGAAAAAGGGCGTCAGTGCGCCGAAATCCAGCATCCCTGTTCCAAGGAAAACCAGGTGCGAGGCGATGCGGGACAGTTCGTTGAGCATGATGCGGATGGCCTGCGCTCTGGGGGGAACCTGAGCACCTACCAGCTTTTCCACGCTCAGCGCATAAGCCAGGTCGTGGCTAAAGCTGTGCAGGTAGTCCATTCGCGGGGTATAGGTGATGCACTGCGTGTAGGTACGGTTCTCCATATTTTTCTCGAAGCCGGTATGGAGATACCCGAGGTGGGGGGTCAGGCGCAAAATCTGCTCCCCCGAAAGATCCACCACCACCCGCAACACCCCGTGGGTGGAAGGGTGTTGGGGCCCCACGTTGAGGGTCATGACCTCGGATTTCAGCTCTGGTGCATCGGCAATGTCATAGGCCTCAATAGAAGGGCTGTGCACATCTCTGGGGTCTCTGGTCATCAGCTCCCCCCTTTGGCAACCTTTTGAATTTCGTCGTAGACATCCTGATAGCCTTTGCGCGACCCGCCCCGCCAACCGGTCATACCGCTTCGATCGCCGGAAAGACCCGCTCTAAAGGCATCGGGGTCAATGAACCGACCCTCCTTAAAGAGAGTAGGCGTCTCGCCCAGGGGAAAGTCCTTGCGTAAAGGATGGCCTTCTAAGTCTTCGGGGGTGAGGATCTTGCGCAGATCGGGGTGTCCCTCAAAGCGGATCCCGACCAGATCGTAGACCTCGCGCTCGAGGTAGTCGGCCCCCATCCACAGGTCGGTCAGGCTGGGGACGCTGGGGTCGGACTCAGCCACAAAGACCCGGATAAAAACCCGTCTTCCATCACC
>NZ_CALMCQ010000467.1 GCF_937863175.1 uncultured Meiothermus sp.
CCACCCGAGGACCGCCAGGGGTTTCCCAGTTTTCGCCGGGTTCTGGCCGGAGTTCACCATGCCTGGCAGCACCAGCCCAGGGATGTGGTGGAGAATGCCGAGCACCTGACCACCCACTTGCAGGATCAGCTTAAACCGCGCAGGGGGGAACTGCCCGATGATCTGCACCAGGCCGCCCTGGGTGCTTTAGCCAGGGCCTTTGACCGGGCCTATGGCGGTTTTGGCGGAGCCCCGAAGTTTCCACAATCACCGGGCCTGTTGTACCTGCTCTCTCATGCCTGGATGGGGAATGAGGCTGCCTGGCAACACCTGCAACTGACCCTGGATCGGATGGCCCAGGGCGGCATCTACGACCAGGTGGGGGGTGGCTTCCACCGCTATGCGGTGGATGGTATCTGGCGGGTGCCGCACTTCGAGAAGATGCTTTACGACAACGCCCAGTTGGCCCGGGTCTATGCCGCAGCCAGTGTGCTGGGCCGGGGAACAGAAGAGCAAGTCCGCAGGTATCGGCGGATTGCGCTCGAGACACTGGGCTATGTTCTACGCGAGATGACCGGGCCGGAGGGCGGGTTCTGGTCGGCGCAGGATGCCGACTCGGAGGGTGTGGAAGGGAAATTCTACGTCTGGCAGGAGGCCGAAATCCACGACATCCTGGGTGCAGAGGCCGACGCTGCCAAAAAGCTCTTTGGGGTCTCGCAGGCCGGGAACTGGGAGCACGCCAATGTACTGGAGCGCCGCTTCCCGGAGCAAGCCTTGATGCAGAGTCTGGGCATGGCGCCAGAGGCCTACGAGAACTGGGTGGACCGTGTTCGCCAGCGCCTGTACGAAGCACGCAAAAAAAGAGTCTGGCCCCTGACCGACGACAAAGTTCTGGCCGACTGGAACGGCTTGATGCTACGAGCGATGGTCGAGGTGGGGCGCTTGCTGGGAGAACCCAGATATATCCAGGCCGCTCGCCAGAATGCCGACTTTGTGTTGAGGGTGATGTACACGGATGGGCTGTTGCGGCATTCCTGGCGCAATGGTTTGCTCAGGCCCCAGGCCTATCTGAGCGACCAGGCCAACTACGGACTGGGCCTTCTGGCGCTGTACGAGGCCACCGGGGAGATGGAGTGGCTGAGAGCTGCCCAGCAGCTTGCTGAGGCCATCCTGGCCCACTTCCAGGAGCCGGAGGGGGGCTTCCGCGACTCGCTGGATGAAACCCTGCCGGTGAAGGCCCGCGATGCCTACGATGGGCCGTATCCATCGGGGAGTGCAGCAGCAGCCGAGCTTTTGTTCCGGCTGGCGGCCCTTTATGAGCGCCAGGACTGGCATCAAGCGGCCCTGTCGGCAGTGGAGTGTTATGCTCAGAGCCTGACCCGCAGTGCTTTTGGCTTTCCAGCCTTGCTGCACGCGCATCTGGTCGGAACCAGGGGCAGCGAGCTGGCGGTGGTGGCTCCGTCAGCGATGCTGGATCCGATCCGGGCCTGGTTCCTGCCGCTCACCACCCTGGCCATGGGGCCGTCGGATGCTCTTCCGGTATTGAAAAACCGCCCGCCGGGTCTGGCTTATCTCTGCCAGCAAGGGGCCTGCCGGCTCCCTGCGGACAGCCTGGGGGATCTTTGGGGGGAACTCGAGGCCCTCTATCCGGGCGTAACGACCCCATAACGGACTTTTGCACCCCTAATGCCGGGTCGGTCGCGTAAGCTTGGCGAATGCGGGTTCTTTTTGTTGGTGATGTCTTCGGTGAGCCCGGTCTGCGGGCAGTGGCAATGCACCTGCCCGACCTGCGGCCCCACTACGACCTGGTCATTGTTAATGGGGAGAACGCCCACCATGGCAAGGGTTTGTCCAAGCCTGCTTATAGAAAACTGCGGGATGCTGGGGCCGATCTGATCACCCTGGGCAACCACGCCTGGGATCACAAAGACGTGTTTGAACTCATCCAGACCGAGCCTATCATCCGCGCCCTCAACTACCCACCCGGCACCCCGGGAAAAGGACACTGGGTATTGGAAGCTGGAGAAGTGCAACTGCTGGTGATGCAGGTGATGGGGCAGGTGGATATGGGCCTGAACCTGTACGATCCTTTTCGCACCAGCGAGGCCCTGCTGGACGAGGTCGGGCACGATTACGCCCTGCTCGAGGTTCACGCCGAGGCCACCAGCGAGAAATACGCCCTGGGCCACTATCTTGGGGGTAGAGTCTCGGCGCTGCTGGGTACTCACACCCACGTTCAGACCGCAGACGCGGGGTTTTTAGCCAATGGAACCGCCATCCAGTGTGATGTGGGCATGACCGGCCCCATTCACTCGATTATTGGCGGCGAGATTGAAAGTTTTCTGGGGCGCTTTACCACCCAGCGACCCACCCCCTTCAAGGCCGCTGTGGGACGGGCCATGTTTTGTGCTACCGAACTGGTTTTGGAGGGCGGCCGGTGCATTCAAATCCGGCCCATACGCTGGGACGAGCCGGAATAACGGCACTGACCGGCTTTCAGGGGCGCATGCCGTGCGAGTCCTGGCAGGTGGGTATAGTTGAAGGTATGAACCTTAACCAGTATGCCTACCCTTCCCGTCGCAATGTGGTTGTGGGTAAACGGGGTGCGGTAGCCACCAGCCAGCCCCAGGCCGCGCTGGCTGGCATGGAGATGCTGCTGGCAGGGGGCAGTGCAGCGGATGCGGCGGTAGCTATGGCGACTGCCCTGACCGTGCTCGAGCCCACCTCCAACGGCATTGGCTCGGACGCTTTTGCACTGGTGCACGACGGGCAGCAGCTGCATGGTCTGAATGCCAACGGCATGAGCCCAGCCAGCCAGGATTTTCAGACCTTTGCCTCGAGTGGACAGGTGCCCACCCGTGGCTGGCTTCCGGTCACGGTGCCCGGTGCGCCTTCATCCTGGCGGGTACTACACGAAAAGTTCGGCAAATTGCCTTTCGAAAAACTCTTCGAGCCCGCCATTCGCTATGCTGAAGAGGGCTTTGCCGTAACCCCCGAAACCGGGCGCACCTGGCCTCGAATCGAGGCAGTATATGGCCCCCTGAACGAAGCCTGTTTCCAGCCTTTCAAAAAAGTCTTCATGCCGGGCGGCAGAGCCCCCAGACCCGGCGAACTCTGGCGTAGTCAACGCCACGCCGAGACCCTGCGTGAGATAGCCCGCACCGGTGCGGAGAGTTTTTATAGCGGAAGGCTGGCTGCCCAGATGGCCGATTTTGCAGCCGTGACCGGAGGCTATCTGACCCGCTCAGATCTGGCTGCGTATCGCCCGGAGTGGGTGGAGCCAGCTTCAGCCCGGTACGGGGGGCTGGAAATACATGAGATTCCTCCCGCAGGCCAGGGTATCGCGGCCTTGATGGCACTGAAGATTCTCGAGGGCTTTGAGCTGGGCCGGTATCCCCGCGATTCGGTGGAGAGTTTTCACCTGCAGATCGAAGCCTTGAAACTGGCCTTTGCCGATGTGCAAAAGTTCGTGGGTGACCCGCGCTATATGTCGGTTACCCCTGGCGACCTGCTCAACCCCGACTACCTGGCCCAGCGCCGCAACCAGATTGGAGAACGCGCCCTTTCAGTCCAGGCTGGGGTTCCTAAAGGGGGCACCGTATACCTGTGCGCTGCCGACGGCGAGCTGCAGGTCTCCTTTATCCAGTCCAACTACATGGGCTTTGGGGCGGGTATCGTAGTGGATGAAACCGGCATCTCGCTG
>NZ_CALMCQ010000468.1 GCF_937863175.1 uncultured Meiothermus sp.
CTCGAGTTCCAGGGTGAGCTTGCGGGCCTGGGTCTCGAGCGGGGCCAGCCGGGTGCGTTCGCTCGAGCCCTGGTCCAACAAAAAAAGCACCCCCGCAATCAACAACACGGGCAGTACCGCCACCACCCAGAGCGGTACCGTCAGGGTCCCGCTAGACACCAGGGGATGGGGCTCTCGTGGCATGGCCCTATAAGCCTACTCTGGAAAGGGGCGAGGCCGGGTGATTCCTGACCGGGGTGGCTCCACTTCGGGCCCGTCGCAGGTTGCAGCTCTCACCGCGTTTCCGCCACGGGTTGAGGGTCGCGCAACTTGCCGAGGAACGGTACCTGGCCTTGGGGAGTCTCGACCCCATCTAGAGCGGTGGGATACCCAAAAAAACTTCTGGTGTGAAAAGCGCCTTAGCTACTGGCCTTGGTACTCTGGGGTAAGGCCCTGGGCTCTCCGGTCTGGCTGCGACCCACAAAGATGGCCCCGGCTTCCACGTCGAGCGACATGGCCCGCACGTCGCCTTCGACCCGCGCGCTCTTGGTGATGTGCAGTTTGCCACTGGCGATGACCTGGGCGCTGATTTGCCCATGCACGATGATGTTGTTGGCCTTGACCTGCTCACCCTCGATGAGGGCCGTGTTGCCGATCTCGAGGTCGCCTTCGATCACCACCGAACCCTTGATCTTCCCGTCAATGCGGGCACTGCCACCTGCTTTCAAGTTACCTTCGATCTCACTACCCTCGCTCACGTAGGTGAGCGCAGCCGGATTGGGTTTACGTCCTCCACCTAGCACCGCCATAGTCTACACTCCTGTATAAGCTTTTGGGCCAAGGGCCTGCTCACGAACGTACCTCTAAATCATACCGTGATGATCCGAGGGTAGGGGTCAGGTTTGACACTCAGTCCAGATACGCTGTGGGATTCACTTCGTTGCCGCTGCGGAAGACCGTGTAGTGCAGGTGCGGGCCAGTAGAGCGGCCTGTGGAGCCGACCAACCCCACCCGGTCGCCGCGCTCGAGGCTCTGCCCGACCCGTACCGAAACCGAGGACAGGTGTGCGTACAGGGTACGGTAGCCGTAACCGTGGTCTACCACCACCGCCAGGCCAAAAGGCCCTTTCCAGCCTGCCTCAATCACTTCTCCCGCCCCGGTCACCCGCACGGCGGTGCCGTAGGCGGCAGGGAAATCAATGCCATTGTGAAACTCGAAACCCCAGCCAAATGGGTTGCGGCGGTAGCCAAAGAACGAGGTGACACGGGTCTGTCCCCGAATGGGGTAGCCAAAGGGCATGGCTGCTTCCCGTTCAAGGGTCTCATTCAGGGCAGGAGATACCTCGCTCAACTTGCGGGTAAAGGCGGTGGTCTGTTGGCTGGCATGTTTGAAGACATCCTCGAGCTCCGCCGGAATCGAGGCCCCTCCCCGCCCGCCTCCTTCGTTGCGGGTGGGCACCAGCCTGATCCTGGGCATTCCAGCCCGCTCCCGCAGGGTATTGATCTCGGTCTCCAGAACCTGTAACTGCCTGAGGATGCTCTGGGCATCCTGGCTCAGGGCATTGTTACGGGTGCGTTCGGTGGCGAGCTGGTTGTTGAGTTTGCGGGCCTGATCCGACAAGCTGACCAGTTGGATCTGCAAGCTGCGCATCTCGGCTGTGCGCTGCCAGAGCCAGATATTCAGGCCGCTCCAGACCAGCAAAACCAACAGAACCGCCACCGGAATCCACACCGGTAAAGACAGAGTTCTGGGGGCTGCGCCGGTTCGGGCTAACCACAGGGTGTAACGCACAGGGTGACGTCGCAGCGGCATCAGGGGCTA
>NZ_CALMCQ010000469.1 GCF_937863175.1 uncultured Meiothermus sp.
TCCAGGGTTCTACGACTAGGTTGAACGTGGGCAAAAAAATACCTCCTTATGGGTCAAACATGACAAAAACAACGACACCTCGAGGACTCATGAGGTGTCGCAGTCCCAATGCTCGAGGTCGCTATCCTTTTCCCCTTGGTCGAGGTCACCATATTGGCCGAGAAGGCGATAGTCGGCTAACCGCAACTGGAATTCAGCCCGGAGCCTAGTGGTATTTTCGATCTCTGCCGCACGTGCTGCATCCAGAACGATCTGTATGAGGTCCTCATCTGCTAAAATGCCGTAGAGCAAGGAGTCCACCTCCAATCTCACCCAGGAACCCCTCTCTGCTTGGCGGCGTGGGGGGTTCTGGGGTTTTACGGCACTATAGCAAGAGCCAGAGGATCTGTCAATCTCCTGTACCCTCTGCACTACAACCTTAGTTCTTGATGTAGTGACCCCACTTATGTGGGGAAAACAATCCCTTTGCACAACTACCGGTTCATCCACGTTTGTACGGGGAACGCTGTTCATCTTAGCGCACCCCCATACACCACGCCAAGCTCGGGGTGAAGTTCTAGCTCGAGTTCTCCCAGTACGGCCTTCCCGTTCTCGAGCACCACCGGGTAAGCGTGGGCCAGCAGCGGGGTCTCGCTCCAGACCTTGGCGGCCCAGCCTTGGCGCTTGCGGTGAACCCTTAACGCCTCGAAGTCGTTGCGGGTTAGCTCGCGGCGGCTGAGCTTGATCGAGCGGGCAAAGATGCGCTTGGCCTGGGTTAGCTCGAGCTTGCTGGCGAGGCTGACGGGGTGTTGGGCGGCGGGGTCGAGGTAGAGCATGCCGCCCACCTTGTGCAGCAGCACCACGGTGGCGCTGGGGCTGCCCTTGCGGGTCTTGAGCTGGCTGGGGTCGTCGTCGGGGTTGGGCTCGTCGTCGGGCAGTTTGCGGGGGTCGGGGGCCTCGAGCCAGTCGGTCTCGTCGGGCTCGCCGAAGGCGGCGTAGAAGGCCTCGTCGGCATCTCTGGAGTCCCGCTTGTCCATGCGGGCCTGGGCCTGCTCGAGGGCTTCCACCCACTCCGCCGAAAGCCCCGATGGTACGGCCTCACTATAGACTTCCTGCACCAAGCGGTCTATGTCGGCAGGGAGGGCGATGCGGGGGCTGTTGTGCAAGGCCAGGAAGCTCCGCAGCAGAATATAGCGCTCATAAATCCGCTCGGCGGAGCCGAACTCGGGGATGCCCCCAGCCTCGAGGCCCGCCACCCAGAGCACAGGCTGGGTATGTCCGTGCCGCTCCTCGGCTTTGCGGGCGTGGCGGTAGAGCCGCCCGGCCCGCTGGAGCACCAAGTCTATGGGGGCCAGGTCGGTGAACATCACGTCAAAGTCGAGGTCGAGGGATTGCTCGACCACCTGGGTGGCAACCAGGATGGCCTTGCGCGGCCTGCGTCGGCCCAGGGCGCTGTGCTTGCCGAACTTGACCTTGACCCAGCGCTCGAGCCGCAAGCGATCCTCGAGTGGGAAGCGGGCGTGGAACAAGCAGACCTCCACACCATCGGGACTGCTGACCAAGAGCTGGTACAGGTCTTGCGCCCGCTGCACGGTGTTGACGATGCAGGCCACGCAGCCGCCCCCTCGGGCCTGCTCGAGGGCTTTTTGGGCCATCTGGCCCAGCTCGAGCGACACCCCCTGCACGGTCAGGGTGGGCTGCTGGCGGGCCGCGAAGGTTTGGGCTATAGGCGTGGGATCGTGGGCCAGGGCTCGAGTAATGCGGGGGTAGGCGGCCTCGGGCACGTGGGCGGCCCCGAAGGCTTTGAGCAAGGCCGCTCGCTTGGCGTTGGGGAGGGTGGCGCTCATCAGCACCACCGAGGAGCCCAGCGCCCGCAGCCAGCGCACTAGAGTCTCGATCAGGCCGCTGGTATAGGTATCGTAGGCGTGTACCTCATCGAGCACCACTACACGGTTGCCCAAACCCCACAGCCGGATGAACTGGTGCTTGGTGGGCAGAATACCCAACAGCGCTTGATCCACCGTCCCTACTGCATATTCGGACAGCAGTCCGCGTTTGCGGTGCGAGAACCATACCTGGGCCTCCACACCTTCATCACTGTGGTCGGAAGTATTGGGCTGCACCAGAATCTTCTGGTACGCCTCAACCAGTTGGCTAGCCCCGTGGAGCAGTTGCAAATCGAGCCGCCGACCAAAGCGGCCCAAGAACTCCTTGGCCCGCTCGAACATCAGGTTGCCGGTGGCCTGGGTGGGGAGGGCAATATAGAGCCCGCGATGTTCGTTGAGGGCTTGTAGGCGCAGGTGGGCGTAGAGGGCGGCCTCGGTCTTGCCCTCGCCCATCGGAGCCTCGACCAAAAACAAGGCGGGGCTGTTCGAGAAGCCCTCGAGGAGATACTCGAGGGTGGCCTGCAAGGGGCGGGCTTTGAAGGATTGGCCGGGCTTGCCGAGGTAGGCGAAGACTGCTTCGATGGGCTGGGATTCGGGCATCAGGGTTTCCCGCTTGAACCAGCCCACGCTATCTAGTTTTTCCGCTGCCCATTTCTTGGCCTTCTGGTAGTAGGCGGTCAGATCGTCACCCACCGGGTGGAAGTCGAAGCTCGAGCCGATCCAATCGGCAAAGCTGGTCAGGCCCGCCAAACGCTCGAAGGCAGCCCCACCGTACATAGAAATCTGCGGAGCCTTGCCCACCTCGAGCACCCGCAACACCTCGTCGAACAGCCAGCCGCGCACGTCATCCCAAACCCCCTTACCCTTCTCTTTGGTGACTACAGCATCAAGGTCTTGTCGGGTGGCCCTGAAGCCGTGATGCTGCCCAACTGCTGCCGCGACGTTTTGCGCGGCCCTGGGAGTCCAGCCTTTACCCTCGAGGAGTGCGGGCAGTACCTCCTCACTGATAACGCTATGGGAAATGTCTTTAGGGGTCGGGGTGGGGTCTGTTTTCCAGGTCAGGCCCTTGTTCCAAATTCGCTCTTTGCCTTCGGGCCACTTCTGCTGGAACGCGGGGCTGGCTTTGCCGAGGTCGTGAAGGCCCACCAAGGCGCAAATCCAAGCCTTGGCCGCGGCGGGCTCGAGGCCGAGGTCGTGGGCGTACAGCTCGAGGGTCTTGGGCGGCTCTCGCTCAAGAATTACCTCGGCACAAGCTGCGACGTCCAACAGGTGCCCAATGACGGGATGCCACGATCCCGCTTGATTATCCCGATCACTTTTAGCCCAGAGGGCTTGAGCCCGATCCGAAAGCATCTTCACCTCAATGTAGCGTTTTCCCGTGTCAATCCTTGTCACCCAACGCCGCCACCGCTCGAGCCTCCTGAAGCCACCTACTTCTCAAGCTTTCCGGCTCCAGCACCTCCACCCGCGCCCCCCAGCTCTGCACCCAGGACAAAAGCTCGAGCGGAAAGTTGTCGCTGGTGGTGCCCACGGTAATACAAACCTCGAGGCCCCCGTCGGGAAGCCTCGAGGCAATATGCAGGTTGGGGTAGCCGCCTTCCTCGATGCGGTAGGCGGCCTCGGGGCGGATCAAAAGCCGCACTTCCACCGGCTTTCCGCCACTGCTCCCGACCACCCCCCAGGCATTGGAGAGGTAGTCTCGGGGGTCGAAGTCTTTAGGGATGGTATAGGCGCCCGGCTCGCCCAGGGTTCTGACCCGGCGCATCCGGCTGAGTTTGTAGGTGCGCAGGGCATGGTGGTAGCCACGCTCGTGCCCGATCACGTACATGCCCAGGTTGGTGCGGGCGACCTCGAGGAAATAGACCTCGAGCAGGTTTTTGCGCGGCCGGCCCGAGCCCCCGGGCTTAAGGTAGTCAAACTCGATCACCTGGCGCTTAAACCAGGCTTCGGCCACCGTTGCCATGGCCATACCCTCGTCCTGGTGTCTCAGACTGCGGCGCTCGAGATCCTCGGTGCTCTTGAGGGCCAGTTCCTGGGCAGGCATGGGCAGCCGCCGGGCCAGTTTTTTAAGGGCCGAAAGGTAGGTGGGCTCGTAGCCGGGGGTGTGGTGATAGAGCATCCGCAGGGCGCTGTGTGTGACCAGGGCTTCCACCGGGCTCAGCTCGTGGCCCTGCAGCAGCTGATACTGGGGTGAACGCCCTCTCCTGGCGACCTCGATGGCCTGCAGGTCTTCGAGCAGATAGCGCAAAGCGGTACGCTTGTCCACGCCCAGAACCTGGGCCAGCTCCTGGGCCGAGTAGGGCCTGGCCGCCAGCAAGTCTCTGGCTTCCAACAGGCGCAGCGACTTCTTATGGTCGGCGCTGGCCCGGCGTGGTTCGCGATTGATCCGATTGATCATAGGTCTTACCCAACCCGAGTTGTAGCTTAGGAACCCCGCGTCGAAGGGGCGTCGAAATCAGCAGATAGAAACTTTGGTACTCAAGACTATTGATATCTGTACACTCATACCCGGCTGGACTGGCTGCGAGAAGCGATGGACAATCGCCCGGGCTATCGGCATTGCGCAAGGGGCGCAGGGCTCATTCGGACAACTCCTCGCGCCGGTTCTGCACCCAGTTGCGGTAGATGCCCTCGAGAAACAAAGCCTTTTTCTGGGCTTTTGGACCGTGCAGGTCGTAGCGCCAGACTGAGCCGGGGTCCAGGCGATAGGTTCCACTGCTCGCCAGAACACTGCCCTCCCAGCCCAGCGCCTCGCGTAAGCGCTCGAGGTGCGGCCAGATGGCCTGGCTGGCCTTCCTGCGGCTGACCTTCTCGGGGTACAGCTTGTCCATCAACTGGTCGAGGGTGGCCTCTCCCCTGTACTCCAGCAGCAAGACCAGAAGTTCTGCCGCCCGTCCGGTGGGGGCCAGGGGAATTTCCCGTCCGTTGACCTTTACCCGCAAAAGGCCGGCTGCGCGAACCTCGACCAGGGGGGGTTTGCTTTGTGGCCGGGGCAGGTTCAGGTAGCCCCGGCGCCTGGCCTCGGTAAAGAGGGCGGGCAAGCAGGGGCGCTCTTCTTGCAGCCAGGGCTGGGTCCAGTCCAGGGTTGCCAGGGCTATCTCGAGGGCTTCGCTCTCTCGGTGCTGCCGGGCCAGCTCTGCCCGCGCCAGCTGGGCTTTTGCCGCATCGCGCCCGGCGATTTGCAGGGCCTGACTCAGGGCGGCCTCAGCCCCGCTGGGGTTACCCAGCATCAGGTGGGTGAGGGCGATGTCCACATATAGCGTATCGGCGGGCTCGGCGGCGTGGGCCCGCCAGAAGCAGCCCATGGCTTCGGCGGGCTTGCCGCTCAGGCGGTGGGTATAGCCCATGCCCCAGTAGGCTTCTTGCAGGTCGTCGGGTTCGCGGGCCACCCTGGCAGCCTGCTGGTAGCTGAACAGGGCCCGATCCCACTCCCCCAGCACCCGGCGCACCGCCCCCAGACCGCAGAGTGCTCGGGCGCGAAACTCCTCGGCTTGCTGGCTTTTGCTCAGTTCTACTGCTCGTAGCAGGTGCCGCTCGGCCTCGGCGGGCTGGGTATGCAGCACGGTGATGCCCAGGCTGTGGTGCAGCCAGGCCAGGTAGTACGGATCGTGAGCAAGGTGGGCCAGCGCCTCCGCCCACAGACCTCGAGCAAGGCTGGCCTCGCCAAAGCGAAAGTGATGGTTACCCCAGTCCATCAAGCAGCGGCCCAGAGCGCCCCCGCGCAAGCCCTGCCGGGCCTGGGCAAAGACCTCCACCCAGCCGGGCTGGTTTAAATAGGCCAGGGCATCGGCTCGGAAACGCAGCCACATTCCGCGATCTGCTGGCTCCAGCTCGCTTTCGTTGGCCTCCAGGAGCCTTAGGGCCTCGGCGGACTGCTGGGTACGCGACAGGGCCCAACTGCGAAATAGCTGCATCCTGGCCTGGACAGGATGGGGCAAATGCAGGGTGTCGGTCAGCTCGAGCAGGGTCTGGTGCATCCGTGCGCTGCAAAGGGTACGCGCATACAGCACGGCAGCCTGGGGGTTCTGCCTTAGAAAGTCGGGGGGCAACCGCGCAAAGGCCCCTTGCACCAGGTTCTTCGCAGCCGCGTAACCATCGGCCTCATACACCATACGCGCCAGCACCTGAACTAACCTGCCCGGATGATGCTCGAGTAAGGCATCTACGCTGGTTTGGACTCCCTGGGTATTTTTGCCGCGCACGTGTTCATGATAAGAAATCCAGGGAAGCCTTGTGGCTTCCCCTGTAGGGTCGCTTCCCCGTGGTCTATCCGCCCGTACAGCACTTTGGCCCATCCCCGGCTACTGGCACAGGGTCGGTCTGCACGACCGTCCCGAGGTTCGGGTGTATCGCCAGGGTCAACACAGCAAGCAACAGTACAATTCCTCCTTTCGACCAGCCAGGGTTCTTTTTGCCGATGCCAACAGGGATGCCTGGGATGCGGTGGTTGTTTTCCACGCCCGACAGTCTGGGGGTTGGGTGCGACAATCCTTGTCACGAATTTTTAGGAGTGAAGGCATCGGCCAAGCCACCCCGGTCGGAAGGGGATCTCTGCGCCTCTGGCTCTGGACGCACGTTGTTGAGCTCTTCGGTGAAACTGGCCCGGCAGGCGAAATCTCCAGCGGCCAGACCGCCCCGCAACCCGCTCCATTGGGGAATAATCGGTTTTTTTTTGGCAGGCGGGGCTCGCTACGGGTGCACAGCCTGCAAGGCCTCGACCCGTTTGGCCCCACGGTAGACCCGCCGGTAGAAAGGGCTATCCAGACTCTCGATTACGACCCGGCTGCCATAGCTGTTGGCATGGGCGAACACCCCCCGGCCCAGGTAGATGCCCACATGGTCAATCTGGCGGCCCCCAAAGCTGAAAAACACCAGATCCCCTTTGCGCATCCCCCCCTGTACGGTGGTGAAGGTTGCCCATTGTTCGCGGCTGGTGCGGGGCACCCTGATGCCCACCTCGGCAAAGACCTGCTGGACAAAAGCCGAGCAGTCCACCACACGGTCGGAGTTGGCCCCAAACACATAGGGCAGCCCCAGGTATTTGAGCACCACCTGGATTAGCGGATGGGAGGGGTCATAGTCGGTGTCCAGAGGCTGGGTGGCCAGAGGGTGGGTGGGTGAACTGCTGGGTTGGGGCTGCGGCGCAGGTTCCGGTGCGGGCTGACCCGGTGCAGGTTGCGAGGGCTGACCCGGTGCAGGTTGCGAGGGCTGACCCGGTGCAGGTTGGGGTGGGGTGGGGCTGGGTAGCGGGGTCGAGTTAACCAGGTTGGCCGAAGAACCCGCCGGTGGGGCCGGACTGGGGGTGGTAGGGGACAGATCCGGGGTGGGAGCAGAGGGGTTTGCCGCCGGGCTGCTGGGCGCAACCCCGCTCGCCAGGGGAACCCGGAGCACCTGCGCCAGCGAAAGGGTGGTGCCTTCCAGACCGTTTTCTTTCTGGATGGCCTGCACCGTAGAGCCATAGCGTCGGGCGATGGAAAAGAGCGTATCGCCCCGCTGTACGGTGTGCTGTACCACTCGAGGCGGCAGCTGTAGCACCTGCCCCACGCTCAGGGTGGAGCCGCTCAGGCCATTGAGCCGCATCAGAGTTTCCACGGTGGTATCGTGGCGTCTGGCAATCGAGAACAAGGTATCGCCCCGCTGAACGGTATGGGTCAGCGCACTCTGGGCAAGCGCAATTGCAATAAGCCAGGGAAGCACGGCAATTATGCGCATACAAACGCAAGTATACGTGGAATTTCGGTAATTTCGCGTTCATCTAGCCATTGTTCCACTTTCATAAACTCACCGCGCAGAACCCGCAGCACTGCTGCAGCTCGCCGGGAGCGGCTCCCACGAATACCCTGCACAACCGACCCGGTCATGCAGGGTAAGACACGCACCGGGGTGGGTGGGTGTTGGTGGGGGCGCAACAGGAATTTGAAATGGGTGATAAAGTTCCAAATTCTCCTTATTGGCTGGCTAAGTTAGGCCCTCACGTTGGCTGCGTAGCGTAAGAAGCGGAGCCAAGACCACTTGGCCTCGAAAACTTGAGTTAAAGGGGAGGTCTATATGCAAAAAAGCCGTCTAGCCATTGCCACCTTTGTGCTGGCTGCATTCTTCGGCGTGTTTGCCCACGCACAGACCCAGTTCAGGGATATCCCGGCTGGGCACTGGGCCCGCCAGGCCGTAGAGTTTGCCGTACAGTGCGGTTTGATAGAGGGTTTTCCGGATGGCACTTTTCGGGGCAACCAGAACCTGACCCGCTACCAGGCAGCCCTCATTTTCTTCCGCCTCTACCAGACCAACCGCCTCGAGACCACCCGGCCCGAGTGCCGCCTGGCCGTCGAGCGGGGTGCGCAGGAAGTGGCTCCCGAGATTCAACAGCTCCAGCAGCGTTTTGCGGCCCTCGAGCGAACCAGCCAGGATCAGGCCGGTAAGCTGGCCGAACTCGAGGCCGAGGTCAAACGGGCCATCGAGACCAGCCAGCGGGCTGCGGCCCTCGAGCAGCGACTCGCGGCCCTCGAGCAGCAGGTCCAGCGGCTGGCCCAGGCTCCGGCTCAACCAGCCCAGCCTGCCCAACCGGCAGGCCCCACCCCGGCTGAACTGCAGACCCGCATCGCTGCCCTGGAGCAGCAGGTCCAGCGCTTGAGCCAGGCCCCAGCGGCCCCCACTGCACCGCAAGATGCGGTCGCCCTCGAGCGCCGCATCGCCACCCTGGAAGAGCAGATTCGCAATCGTCCCGACGCCGCCCGGGTGGCTGCCCTGGAGGAACAGGTACGCGGCCTGAGCAACCAGGTCACCACCCTGCAGGGTCAGGTTAGCGAGCTGCGCCAGCAGGCCCAACAACCCGCACCTCCGCCCCAGCCCCAGCCCCAGCCTGAAGTACGGCCCGTGGCTCCGGTCACCCCTGCTCCACCCAGGGATCCCAATCTTTACTTTGGCGCCGGCGCCGCTCTTGGCCTCATCCCCCAGCCCGCTGGCGGCGTCTTCAATACCAACAACCTGGCCGTCACCGGAATGGCGGGCGTACGCGAGGTATTCCTGGGCTTTGGCTTGCGGGCTGGCCTGGATTACAACCTCGGCACCAGCGCCCTGGGCATCGAAGCCTACCTGATGCGCCATTTTGGCAGTGGGCCGATTAGCCCCTACGTGGGGGTGGGTGCTCGCTTCCTGCCGGCCCTGGCCAATCCCATCTATGGCACGGCAGCCGTGGGGCTCGATCTCAACCTGTTTGGCCCGCTGGGCCTCTTCGTGGAAGGCAACCCCCGCTTCGACACCGGTGGCACTTTCGGGCTGGGCGCCCGCGCAGGCTTGAAACTCAACTTCTAACCCGTCGCTGGCCATTGAAGAGCCCTCTCGAGGGCTCTTTCCTTTTGACCCCTACCGGGCACCGCCCGCACCCCTAATTCCGCTCGATGTGGATCAGCAGGGGCGGGTTTGGCGGTGTTTTTTTTTGCCGTCGTGGGGTGCGCGGATACCGGCTGGCTGCCTGCAAAACCCTCCACCTATCGCCCAGTCTCCAGAGCCGCGCATCCTGGTCAAACAAAGGCTGGCTGGGTTGCACCTCAGCCACCAGGGCGGCAAAGTGTTCATGTTTGGCGGGTTGGCCCCCGAAACCTGGGCGACGGCGAAAGGCCCCCTGGATTAAGATTCCCGCTCGAGGATGCATCGCGAAAGGCCGACGACCGGAAGGGGTCTGCATCTTGTAGGGGAGTCCCGATCAGATGGTTCGGGTTGTTTGTTCTTGCAAAAATATGATAGTTGTATTATGTAATATACGTAATCACTGAACCGCTTCAGTGAGCCACAGCCCTCATACCGGAGGTTCGCATGGGTATCAACTATCTGTTCCTGGACATGAATTCCTACTTTGCCTCGGTGGAGCAACAACTCCGGCCCGAACTGCGCGGCAAGCCGGTGGCGGTGGTACCGATGCTGGCCGAAACCACCTGTTGCATTGCCGCCAGCTACGAGGCCAAGCGTTTTGGGGTCAAGACCGGGACGCTGGTGCACGATGCGCGGCTGCTGTGCCCCAGGTTGGAAATCGTCGAGGCCCGCCCCAAGGAGTACATCCGCATCCACCATCAAATCCTGCAAGCTGTAGATAGCGTGCTGCCCATCGAGGCGGTGCTCTCGATTGACGAGATGGTCTGCAGGCTGATGGGCCGGGAAAAAGTGCCTACAGAAGCCCTGCGGCTGGGAGAACAGGTCAAACAGGCCATCTACCGACAAGTAGGTCTGCAGATGCGTTGCTCGGTGGGCCTGGGGCCCAACCGATTTCTGGCCAAAATCGCTGCCGAGATGCACAAACCCGACGGCCTGACCCTGTTGCAGTTGTCCGATCTCCCCCACCGAGTCTACCCGCTAACGCTGCGCGATCTGCCCGGCATTGGCCCCAGCATGGAACAACGCCTGCTCCAACACGGCGTTACCACGGTGGAGCAGTTCTACCAGCTTTCGCTCTTGCAGCTTGCTCAAGTCTGGGGCAGCCGGGTGCATGGTTTTGCCTGGTGGCACCGCCTGCGGGGAACCGACCTGCCCGAGGCCCCCACACGGCGGCGCAGCCTGAGCCACTCGCATGTCCTGCCCCCGGTGTTTCGCAGCGAAACCGGGGCCCGATCGGTGCTCTCGAGGCTGGTACACCGCGCTGCCGCCCGCCTGCGCCACGAAGGCTACTGGACAGGCTCCGTAGCCCTGTTTGTGCGCTTCCTGGACAACAGCCAGAAGCGCAAATGGGATGCCCGCATCCGCATCCAGCCCAGCCAGGACACCCTGACCCTCTTACGCACCACCCTGCGGCTATGGCAACAAAAGCCCGAGGGCACTCCCTTCAAGGTAGGGGTTGCCTTAGGCAGCCTGACTCCCAGCAGCGAGCTGAGCTGGCCTTTGTTCGATCAAGACCAGAAACTGGTGCATCTGGCCCGGGCGATGGACAAGGCTAACCGCAAATACGGCCCCCAGGCCGTCTACTTTGCAGGTATGCACCGCACCGAGCAGAGTGCCGTCACCCGCATCGCCTTTAATCGCATCCCCGATCTGGACTTGCCGGATATTTGATGCCTCAAGTTGCAGGTTCCAGGTCGCCTGCCGTGTTGCTCTGGGCTTTCGCCTGTTTTGGGGGCCGCCCTGAGTACAAACACTTCGCTACCCGAGCCAGTGCAGCGCCGGACAGGTTGCCGTTCCGTCCTCGGTAGCGTGGGGGGAAGTCGTCGGTGCCCAGGTCGGCCTCTCGAATCCGGCTTGACAAGAACGGTTCCGACGAACTACCCGGCCTTTGATGTTTTCTCCCCTGCTTTGCGCTTTCCGCTTTGGGCCTTAAGCTAGAACCCGTGAGTGCCCTCTACCGCTAG
>NZ_CALMCQ010000470.1 GCF_937863175.1 uncultured Meiothermus sp.
ATGGGCCATCTGAGGTCGGCAGTGAGGTTTTCCAGCCCAGCTTCGGTCAACAAGAAAGTGTCCTCGACCTTTGCGCCAGGCAGGCTGGGGTTCCAGGCCAGGGCCATGCCTGCTTCCAGTCTGGTGGGGTTGCCAGGTCGGGCCAGTACCTCGCGGCTGCGATAGCCGGTCAGGCCGCCCTGGTGGTGGTTCTCGAACTCGCTCGCACGGCCAATCGCGTTGTAGCCGGCACGAATTTTTTCCAACACCTCGCCCAAAGTGGCTCCAGGCTGGGAGGCATCCAGTGCAGCGGCTTCTACCTGGCAGATCTGCTCGCCCAGGGCCCTGGCTTCGGGGTGTCCAAAGCTGCGCAACCGGCTTACGTTGGCGATCAGTCCGTGCCGCCGCCCACAGATAACACCCATAAATAGCCGTCCCAACGGGCGTTGCTTAGGGATGGGGTGACGGTAACGGAACAGGCGTTCTTCGCCCGCCACCAGCAGTACCAGAGGCTGAATGCCTTTGGACAGGAGTTCTTCGGCAATAGCCCCCGCCAGGTCGTACTCGCTCCAGCCGGGGTCGGCAAAGCGGATGCTCTCACCCAGGGCAGTGGCCGCATCCAGGCCCAATACACGGTAGCGATCCTGCTCTTCCCTGGAGAGCACCAGCCGCAACGGGGTGAGATCATGCTCCACATCGTTGGGCCCTTCCGAGGACGGCGGGCTATACCAGGCGTAGCGCACGACCTCCATACCGGGTACCTCTTCGTCCAACAGGCGACCGGCCTCGATTTGCGAGGAATGTAAGCGTAGGGTGTCGGGGGAAATTTCCAACCAGGCCCCCACCGGGCGAAAGGTGACCACCGTATTGTCGCCGCCAGTAAGCCAGGCAAAGTTTTCCGGCTGTTGCACGAAAAAACGCGCAAAGCCCTGGGTTTCCATCCAGGAACGAAGGCGGGCCAGCGCTGTGGTGTTCATGGCTTATGCTAACACCTTTCTATTCCAAAAATATATAAGTAATATAGCACGGACACTTGCCAGCAGGGTGGCGCCCCTGGAAAATGGCACGGATGGAAGTAGGATGCAGAGGAAAAAGCATTTGGCTTATCAAGCCCTATTCAATCAGATGCTCACTTCTCGCAGGGTCTTGGCGGTCTCTTCAGGTAGTGCATCCATGGCAAAAGTTCCAGCAGCAATCTCGGTTCCGGCCAGGTATTTCAGCTTGTCGGCAGTGCGCAAGGCCGGGTAGAACTCCACATGGAAATGGAAGACTTCCTCGGCGCCTTTGGGCGCGGCGTGCAGGGCCATGACGTAGGGCATCGGTTTCCCAAAGAGGTGGTCCAGTTTTTGCACTACCTGGCCCAGCATTTCTGCAAAACTGCGGGTTTCCGCTCGGCTGAAAGCCCATGGGCCAGGGCGGAATTGCTTGGAAAAGACCAGCACCTCGTAGGGGTAGCGGGCGTAGGGGGGAATGCAGGCCATGGTGTGCGCATCTTCCAGCACCGTGTATGGGGATAGCTGAGGCAGCAGGTTTAGCAGTACCGGGCTCTTTTGAAAGGCATCCAGCTCTTTTTGCAGAATGGGCGGAATCCAGGGATAGGCGTAGATCTGTCCGTGGGGGTGGTGCAACGTGACCCCAATGGGTTCACCTCGGTTCTCGAAGGGCATCACATACTGGATGTTTTCGCGGGCATAGAGGTCGCGGTATCGGTCGGCCCAGACGCGCACCAGCAATTCACGCCGCTCTTGGCTAAGGGTGGCGATGCTGCCGCTATGTTCGGGTGTAAACACGATCACTTCGCAGTCGCCATGGGCATCGCGGACAGGGGTCGCCAGGTCGCGGGGGACTTCGCCCGCGTTGGGGGAGAGCGAGGGCCAACGGTTCTGAAAGACCGCAATCTCAAAATCTTCAAAAGGAATTTCGGTAGGGAAGCCCCCCGGTTTGCTGGGGGCCAGCGGATCGTACTCCCTGGGTGGCAAAAATGTTCGTCCCTGGCGGCTGGCTGCGAATACCACCCACTCCTGCCGGAGCGGATGCCAGCGGGCATGGGACTGGGCTTGCCCGGTGTTTTCGCCTTCCTCGAGCGGGGGCAGGGTGTGAGGTTTTAGGCCGTAAAGGTAAAGCAAGCGGCCATCTTTTTTTTCAAATATGCGTTTGTGCACGAGAACCTCGATCATTTGGCGGAAGCATAAATGCTGACCCCTGGGCCCGGTGCAGACCAGGCCGGGTTACAGCTCGAGCCAGCTCGAGAAATCCACCTCTCGTTCGCCAATCCTGAAAGCGTACGGGCCGGTTTGCTCGATGGGGAGATGGGCCTCGAGCCATTCTCGAAGCTGCTCCCGTTCCTCATCATCCAGCCACTCTGGAGGGTCGGAGGTGGCCTTGAAACCCGATACCAGCGCCAGGTCTTGCAGCACCGCTCGTTGTGCGGAATTCAGCAGATTGTAGCGGGTACGGAAGTAGGCTACATCGGGGTCGGTATGCACCAGGGGTTTGAGCCAGAGCCGGTGCAGGCTGGTTCGCAAGGCATTATAGGCGGCTGGACCGGTGGGGTCGTGCAGAAAGACCCGCCGGTCTTC
>NZ_CALMCQ010000471.1 GCF_937863175.1 uncultured Meiothermus sp.
CGGTTATACCTTCTCCGATGAACCGGCGGGCAGCCTGCTGCTGCTGCCACACCTGGGCTTCTGCAGCCGCCAGGATCCGGTCTGGCAGTCCACCGCACTGTGGATTCTGGGCAGCGATAACCCCCACCACTACAAAGGGCGCTTTCCCGGCGAGGGCTCGGCCCACTTTCCCTTTCCGTCGGGCTTCGGGTTGGCCAACCGGGTTTTGTCGGGACTGATGCGGCCTGCGGGCGACGCAATCATGGCGCTCGAGCAGGCCCCCTTAGACCAGGGCTACGCTGCTGAATCGTTTGATGCAGGAACTGGACTGGCCCGCACCGGGGTAGGGTTCGCGGCCCTGGCAGGCTGGGTCGCCTTTGCGCTTGCGGCGGGCAAGGAAAGCAGCAAGTCACCGACTTTTGGATAATCCCTGGGTTAGAGCCGACAAACCCTTCTCAAAGCCGCCCCTGGGGCCGCTGGGGCCGAAGAGGCCGGTGGCCTCGAGCCGCACATAGCCGTGCAAAAACGACCACACAGCCACTGCCGCAGCCGTGTCGTCGAGGTTTCCGGAAACCTCCCCGACCAAACGCAGTAAAAGATTCCACAGTCTTTTCCCCGAACCTGCCGAGGTCAGAGCGGCCAGCCGGGCGTCCATCATCAGCGCGTAGAGGTTGGGGTGGGCACGGGCAAACTCGAGGTAAACCTTCGCAGCTCGAGCCAGAGGCTTGCTCTTTTTGCGCCCGACCAACGGCTCGATCTGTTCGCACAGCCGGGTGTTGCCCGTGTGCACCATCGCCACCTCGAGGGCCTCTTTGTCGGCAAAGTGGCGGTAGAGGCTGGGGGCCTTCACACCCAGGCGCTCGGCCAGGGCACGCATGGAAATTTCCTGGCCCTGCTCAAGCATCTCCAGGGCGGCCTCGAGGATGGTTTCGGGGCTGGTCTTGGCCGGGTAGGGCATTTGCAAACAGTGTAAGTCTTGACAGGGTGCAATTCAAGGTTTACAGTGTTAGCCATAAAGGCGAATGGTGTAAGCTTTTCATAATAGTGGAGAAGCTATGTGGACTCGAGTTCTGACCGATCCGGTGATGCTGCAAAGGCTCGAGGGGCTTGTGCTGTCTGTGGGCGGGGTGTGGGCCTGGCTGGCCCTGGGAGGAGCCTGGTGGCTGCTGTTGCTGCTATTTCTGTTGCCCGACCTTTCGCTGCTGGGCTATCTGGTGGGTGACAAAGTGGGCGCAGCCGCCTACAACCTCGTCCATAGCTACCCCCTGGGTGCAGTCCTGCTGGCAGCGGGTTTGATGTGGCAAATCCCATTATTGCTCCTGGCAGGAATTCTGCTGCTCGCCCACATCGGCGGGGATCGGGCCTTGGGTTATGGTTTGAAGCTCCCAACCGGTTTTCAGGACACACACCTGGGGCGCGCGGGCAGATGACGAAATCCGCCAGCCGCTTCAGAGGTTGAGGCCAAGATCAAAAGTAGCGGTGTAGCCCGCACCGCTCTGAGCCAGATCCAAAAGAAGTTGGCTACCGCCGTTGCGGTAGATGCTGTCACTGGCGTTGCGGGTACGACTACCCGATTTAGCGTAGGCGGGCTGGGTGAAGATGCGGTCGCTCAGGGCATCGTCGAAAAAGAGCTGGGAGGTGAAGTCGCGGTTCTGGAGACGAACTTTGAAGTGGATATGCACTGCACGGCCCGGATACCAACCCGGATAGATGGTGGTGAACTGCGCGATGCCCTGGGCACTGGTGGTCTGGAAGCCCCGCAGCCATTTCTGGCCCCTGGTATCAGCAAACCTGTCCTGCACATCGGAATACAGCCCCTGGGCATCGCAGTGCCAGATATCCACCATGGCCCCTGGCAGCAGGGAACAACCGCTGGAGGAAACCCTCGAGACCACAAAGCGCAACACCAGCGGAGTCCCGGCTTTTACCGCGCCAGAGGCTGGGTCGGAGCGGATGTCGGAACGATTGAGTTTTTCGTCCACAAAATAAGGGCCTTCGGTCATAGCAGGACGCACAATGCAAGACGGCAGGGGGTTGCTCTGCGCTGTGGCTTTTTGCCCTCCCAGGAGTCCGCCCGCACCCGCCAGACCACCCAGACCCAGCGCAGCCAGTACCTTGCGGCGGTTCAGAATCTTTCCGATGGGCTTGTCGTCGTTGTCCATAGGTTCCTCCCGTTTGCCAGCCATTTTCGCAGTGAAGTTCTTCCGTATCTTGAACCAGGATGGGTAGTCTAATTGACACCTGGACACAATTCCTGCACACGCACCCACCCTTATCGTGCATGCTCAGGGCAAAGACATCAAATGCCTGATGCGCTATTCCATAACGCACCAGGCTTTCCTCCATCATCCGCTCAGGTTCTTCTTCAGGGTCTCGAACTCCGCCAGGCTAATCTCGCCTTTGGCGTATCGCTCGCGTGCAACCTCGAGGGCACGGTCTGGGGTCTGGATCGGGCTGGTTTTGCTGCTGTGGGGGCTTCGTAGCAGTCGGGCGATCAACACCCCCACCAGAACCAGCAAGCCCAGGAGAAGCAAGACCCACAGTAGATCCTCCATCACTCCCCATCCACCCACCCCATAGCCAAAACCTTCAAACTTCCCCCGGTCATGAATCTGCCACACCATTTAGCCTCCCGAGAAGATGGCTTGTGGCGCGGGGTTTATCCGCCGACCACAAGCCACAGACTACAGATTCTTAGCGTCCCCAACCCCTGGGGCCACCTCGACCGTCGCGGCCCCCGTGTCCGAAGCGCATCTGAACCGGCTGAGCCACGAGGGCTCGAGCGACCGCAGCGCTGCTGGCCTTGAAGGTACTGGCCTGCTCGGCGGTGAGGCGCTGGGCCTGCACGGCCTGGTCAATGGCCTGGTTGCGGGCGGTCACCAGGGCAGCCTCGAGGGCGGCGGGGGTCTTACCGAGATCGGTGGCAACCTGGGCCAGTGTCCTGGTGCCGCTGCTGAGTACCGCAAGCTCGGCAGGGGTCACCGCCAGAAACTGGGCAGCAGCAAAATACAGATTGCCCACACCCAGGCCACGATCCATCCGCATCTGGCGCTGCTGGGTCTGGCCAGGGGCCTGCTGGGGGTTGGCGGGGGTCTGCTGGGCAAAGGCACCTGCCATAGCCAGGCTCGAGACCACCAGCAGGGTTTTCAGAGTCTTAGTCATAATCTTGCTCCTTTTCGGAAAGCGGCATCTGCTTTCCTGTGCAGCAGTGTGCCGTGAAGCGGTTACGGGGCAGTTACGAGTCGCTGAGAGGGTTTCTCATGCACACCAAGTCCGTTCTCCACGGTGTTTGCTTGGGTGATGCAAGTTGCAACGACCCAGAATCCAAGCCTACTGGCTCGTCCACTCTAAAAAGGTGCGTGACACCCCGGTATGGTTTCTGGCACGAACCGCGTCCCTGCCGTGGACGAGAGACCCCGCAGCGGTGCACCAGATTAGGCCAGACACGGCACGAAGCGCCCACGATAGAATGGTACGATTTTGGTTGAGCCGGATCTGCATTTGGGACTTGCAGTGGCGCATCTTATGACCCAGCTCTGGATCGCAATGTAGATTTCTGAGGTGGAGATACTTACCTTCTACTTTTAACCTGTGACTTGGAACCAAACTTATAACCTGTCCATAACCCCTACAATGCAAGCTGTAACCATGCGGCTGCTGCTGGTGGAGGACGAACCCAATATTGCCCGCCCGGTCTTGCGGGCCTTGCAGGCCCAGGGGCATCAGGTGCGCCATGCAGCAGACCTGGAATCGGCCCGCGAACTCCTGGTCGAAGCCGAGCCCGATCTGTTGTTGCTGGACGTGCGGCTACCGGAGTCGGACGATGGCGGTTTTATCCTGGCCAAAGAGGCCCGCAACGCGGGGTATAAGGGCCCCATTCTATTCATGACCGCCCGCGATGCGCTGGCCGACCGGGTGATGGGGCTCGACGAGGGTGGCGATGATTACGTGGTCAAGCCCTTCGATCTGGAAGAACTGCTGGCGCGGGTGCGGGCCTTGCTGCGGCGGGTGAGTGAGGTTCGGCAGAGCCGGATTCAATATGGCCCCCTCGAGCTCGACCTGTCCAACCGCAGCGTGCGCTGGGAGGAACGGCTGGTGGAGTTAAGCGGGCGCGAGTATGCGCTTCTGGAACGCCTGGCCCTCTTCCCCGAGCGCGTCTACAGCCCGGAAGAGCTGATGGATTTGATCTGGGGAGAGGAGGCTTCGGATCTGGGAGTGGTCAAGGTGTGTGTGTATCACCTGCGCAACAAGCTAGGTAGCAGCGTGGTGCGAACGGTTTCGGGGGGATACCGGCTGGGAACCGAACTATGAGCCTGCGGTTGCGGTTGACCCTCTTTATCGCGGTAGCGATTGCCCTGGCACTGCTGGCGCAGGGCTTTTTGGGCTATGCCAGCTTTGAGCGTTTGCAGATGAGCAGCCTCGAGCGCGAGCTGGATGCCTACCTTGGGCGTGTCGCCGGGCAGATGGAGGGCCGCCGAGGCTCTGTGCGCATGCCCCGACCGGATCGAGACAATAATGGCCTCCCGTTTTCCAGTCCTAACTTTATGGAGCGTTTTCGCCTCGACGACCCCAGACCCATCCCGCTTAATCCCACCCAACCCGGCTCGATTGCTCACGCGCGGCTGGTACGGGAGGGCCAGGTACTGCGAGAATGGGGCAGCTTCCCCAACCAAGTTCCACTTTCCTCTAGCCCAGAAACCAGGCTCGAGAACAACTGGCTGTTTCGCAGTGTACGCCTGAGTCCAGAGGTATATCTGCAAGCAGTGGTGGAGGCCAGCCAGGTCAGGGCCAGTCTTGCTGGCTACCAGCAAACCGTGCTTTTTACGGCGCTGGTGGTTGCGCTGCTGGGCGCGCTGGCGGCCTGGCTGCTCAGTGGGCCTGCGCTACGGCCATTGCGGCACCTGCAGGAAACCACCCGCCGGGTGGCCGACTCGGGCGACCTGAGCCTGCGGGTGCCGCCTGAAGGCAGTGGGGAGCTGCGCCATCTGAGCCAGACCTTCAACCAGATGCTGGGACGGCTCTCGGCCTTCCGCCAGCGCGAGACCGAGTTCACCCGCAATGCCGCCCACGAGCTGCGCACCCCGCTTACGGCTATGCGCTTACAGCTGGACTCGCAACGCCAGGGGCTGGCCACCTCGGAAGAGACCCTGTCGGTAGTGCAGGAAGAGGTTGAGCGGATGACCCACCTGAGCGAGTCGCTGCTCACCCTGGCGCGGGAGGGGCGCGGGCAGCAGGTCGGGCTCAACCTGGCCTGGTTGGCGCAAGAGGTTGCACAAAAAGCGGGCGTACCCTACCGAGGGCCAGACCGGCTGGAAATCTCCGGCGACCCCTTTCTGCTGCGCCAGGCCCTGGAAAACCTCTTGAGCAATTCGCAGAAGTATGCCCCCCACGCAACCATCACGGTGGAATTGGGTCGCTCGTCGGACGGCCAGTTCGCCATCCTGAGCGTGAGCGATACCGGGCCAGGCATGGCCCCCGAGGTGCTGGAGCGGGCCACCGAACCTTTTTACCGGGCCCCCGGAACCCGCATCTCCGGCAACGGGCTGGGACTGAGTGTGGTGACCCGGGTCGCGGAGGTACACGGTGGACGGCTGGTGCTGGAAAACCTCGAGCCCCAGGGCTTGAAAACCGAGCTATGGATCAGAATTCAACCCCCTGCCTGATCGAGCGGCAACCTCACCTCGAAAACGGCCCCGCCTTCGGGTTGGTTGCGGGCCGCCACGGTTCCCCCGTGCAACTCCACCAGGGCTTTGACGATGGAAAGCCCCAGACCGCTGCCGCCCGTAGCCCTCGAGCGCGAAGCCTCGCTACGGTAAAAACGGTCGAAGACCTTGCTCAAGGCCTCAGGGGGAATACCCGGGCCGGTGTCGGAGACTCGCAGGGTGGTGGTTTTGTCGTCGGCAAACACCGCGATGGCGATTACCCCACCCTCAGGGGTGTGGGCCAGAGCATTCGCCAAAAGGTTGCCTGCAATCTGCGTCATGCGATCCGCATCGGCGCGTATCTGTCGGGGCCTGGTGGGCAGGTTCAGCTCGAGTTTAATCTTTTTTGCCTCCAGCGAGGCCCCAAAAGCTGTGGCCACGTTGCGTACCAGCTCGACCAGATCCAGTCTGCGCAGCTCGAGGGTTAGTCGCCCGGCATCGGCCAGCGAAAGGGTGCGCAGATCTTCGACCAGGCGTGCAAGCAGTCCGGTCTGGTTGTGCAACCGATCAATCTCGCCCATCTCCAGCGGCATTACCCCATCCTGGATGGCTTCCAGCCGACCCTGCATCACCGTGAGGGGGGTGCGCAGCTCGTGGGCGATGTCGGCAATCATGGCCCGCCGTTCGGTCTCGAGTTTTTCCAGCGATCGGGCCATGTGGTTGAAGTTGCGAGCCAGCCGAGCCGTCTCGTCCTGGCCGCCAGAATCGGCAATTCGGATGGTAAGGTCACCCTGGGCCAGACGGTTGGCGGCGCTCGAAACCGCCTCGATGGGGCGGGCAATTCGGCGGGCAAAGAGCAGCGCAACCAGGGCCCCCAGCCCGGTAGCCATCAGGCTGGCGATCAGCAGGTTTTGCTGAAGCTGGGCCTCAAGACCGGGCCTGCGGCTACGAAGAATCGGCTGGATGCGAACAGGGACGGCGCTGGGGTTGTCGAGAGGGCTGACCAGGAAAATGGGGTTGGGGTTGTCGGGGCTGGTTGAGGCTTCGATGCGAACGCGAATCTCTTTGCCCAGCAGCAGCAACTCGCGCAGTTCGGGCGGAAATCCCAGCGGCGGCAGGCGGCTTTCACTGCGCCGCAGGAAATCGCGCACATCGGCGGGCAACTCGCGAAAGACCCGTTCGCGCTGGTAGGCGGTGAGCGCGACCATTACCAGGTTGGTGCAGACCACCACCAGAATCATCAGCAGGGTCATGCGGACTTCCAGACGGTTCCAGAAGCTCATTCGGCCCACAAACGATACCCCACACCCCGCACGGTTTCCAGCATCTCCCCTACCCCTGCGGCATCCAGCTTCTTGCGCAAATTTTTCAGATGCACATCCACCACCCGCTCCAGCGCATCGGAGTCGGGCAAGGCAGCCTCGAGCAGCTCGGCCCGGCTAAAGGCTTTACCGGGGGTGCGGGCCAGGGTTTCCAGCAGGCGAAACTCGGTGGGGGTCAGCTCGAGGCGCCCTGGCCCCAGCCTGGCCACCACTTTTTCGCTATCAATCTCCAGCGGCCCCACCCGCATGATGGGCCTGCTCACCTCGGGGAGCACCGTCCGGCGCAACACGGCCTTGACGCGGGCCACCACCTCGCGCGGGCTGAAGGGTTTGGTCACGTAGTCGTCGGCCCCCAGCTCGAGGCCCAGTAGCTTGTCCAGGTCTTCGGTGCGGGCTGTTACCAGAATTACCGGGGTGTTGCCGTTGCTGCGGATGCGGCGCAGCACCTCGAGGCCATCCAGCTCGGGTAACTGGATGTCCAGCAGCACCAGATCGGGCTGGGCGGCCCGCAGCAGGCTCAGGGCCTGGCGTCCATTGGCAGCCCGTTCGGTGCGAAAACCATCCCGGCGCAGATAACCTTCCAGGATTTCCGCGATCTCGGGTTCGTCCTCGACTACCAGTACCAATGCCACCCTGTTCAGTGTATCGGTAACGGAAGGCTCCATGTCCGCACCATCCCTCATCTTCGTGAAGGGGTAGGGTGGGTTTTGTGAAGTTTGCGTGTAGGGGTTGTCGGCACAATCCTCCCTACAAGTAACCATCTGCTAACCGGCTTTGTTGCATCCTCTGGCTCATGAACAAAGGGGGCCTGGTGTGGATGAACCGGATGATTTACTCAGCCTTTGGGCCAACCGAGGGGGATACCGGCTGTGTCCGGAATGTTTTCGTGCGATTCCAGCTCACTCCCAGGAGCGCTACTGCATCAACGATGGGAGCTGGCTGCTGGAAGCGTGCCCGCTTTGCAAGGCCCCTATCACCTCACCCTATGCCCGTTTTTGTGCTTCGTGTGGGGTGGGGTTTGCCAGCCTGGCCCAAGCCAGCCGAAAAAAATCGCGTTAGCAGGGGAGAAAAACCGTGAGACTATCTGGCTTTGCCATCATCGGCGCCCTTCTCTTGCTCCTGGGCGCATGTACTTCGCCCAAGGGGGAACTGCCCCCTTCCACCGTTACGGTGGACACCACCTTACAGCCCTCGGTTACACAAATCGAAGGCATCAACGGCGGGCCGCCTCGGGCCGTCACTACACTGGTAGACGAAAACGGAACCCGGGCGGATTTCGTGCAAAACGAGTTGATCCTCGTCACCGACGACGGGGCCGTGCTGAATGCTTTCCTGGCGCGGTGGCAGGGCAGCATTCTGGACTCGGTAAACCCCGCCGACGCCGGGATCAGCAGGGCTAAACCGATCTATCTGGTCAGGGTGAGTGCGCCCGTCATCGAGTCCGCTAAACGGAGCGCCGACCTGAAAAAACTCGCGCCCGAGGCCCGCAACGATCTCCGGCTGGGCAGCCCAGAAGGGCTCAACCTGTTCGGCGTACTGGCCCAGGAAGGAGCGACAGGAGCTACCCTCTCGCCCAACTGGATCATGAAACCTTCGGGGCTCGAGGTCGGTCCTATCAATGAGGGGGTGATTGGTACGGTGGCGAGCGGCAAGGCCCCGGCCGGCGGTGCACCCGCTTACACC
>NZ_CALMCQ010000472.1 GCF_937863175.1 uncultured Meiothermus sp.
GGAGGTGACTAAGATTGAACCATTGGTGGTCTCAAAATAGGGGCGCACTACACCCTGGTCTGTTTCTGGCTCATGTACAATGAGGGTGAATGGTCAAAACCATTGACACCAAAACGCTAATTGTGCACATCAAAGAAGCCCTGGAAGACAAGAAGGCCGATAATGTGGTCGCACTGGATCTGACCGGCGTTTCCGACACGCTGGACTATTTTGTGATCGCCACCGGGACTTCCCAGCCCCACCTGCAAGCCCTCGAGCGGGGCGTGCGGGAAAAACTGCAAGAAAACGAAGGCATTCGGGCCAACAAGGTGGAAGGCCCCAGCCCGCGCTGGGTACTCCTCGACTATGGCACGGTGCTGGTGCACCTGATGAGTGCGGAGGCCCGCGAGTATTACGACCTGGAAGGCTTCTGGGCCGACGCGAAGCGTATATAACCCCTGGCTGCCTGTTGTGTCTACCCCCTTTCGCACCACCAGTACAAATCCAAAAAGCCTCGAGTTCGACCCGTTTGCCGCGCGTAACCCTTTGCCGAACCCGCTCGAGCAAATCCTGGCGTTCCGTCTATCGCCCGACCGCCTCTTTCGTCTTCGGACTCTCGCCCAGGGCGTTTTCGCCGGTGAATTCACGGCCCAGGATCAGGGTGTGGATGTCGTGGGTGCCCTCGTAGGTGTCCACGGTTTCCAGGTTCAGCATGTGGCGGATGGAGTGGTACTCGAGCGTAATCCCACTACCCCCCAGGATTTCACGGGCAGCCCTGGCCCCGTTTAGCGCAGCCCGCACGTTATCGCGCTTGCCCAGCGAGACCTGGGCCGGCTTGAGCCTGCCGGCGTCCTTGAGCTGGGCCAGGCGCCAGGCCAGGAGCAGGCCCTTGGTGTGGTCGGCGGCCATGCGAACCAGCTTCTCCTGCACCAGCTGGCGGCTGGCAATGGGGGAACCAAAAGTAACACGGCTCTTGGCATAGTCGAGCGCCTCGGTGTAGACCGCTTCCAGTGCCCCCAGCGCCCCCCAGGCGATGCCGTAGCGGGCCTGGGTAAGGCAGGAGAGCGGCCCTTTGAGGCCTTTAACACCTGGGAGCATTGCGCTGGCCGGAACCCGCACCTCTTCCAGCACCAGCTCGCTGGTGACCGAGGCCCGCAGACTGGCCTTGTGCATTATCTTGTTGGCCTTGAAACCTTTGGCATGGGTGGGTACCACAAAGCCGCGCACCACGCCCTCGTCGTCCTTGGCCCAGACCACCGCCAGATGCGCCAGGTTGCCGTTGGTGATCCACATCTTGGTGCCGCTAAGGATGTAGTCGCTGCCGTCCCGCCGGGCGCGGGTCTTCATGTTGGCGTCGGGGTCGCTTCCGCCGTCGGCCTCGGTCAGGCCGAAGCAGCCTACGTACTCGCCGGTAGCGAGCCTGGGCAGGTATTCGCGCTTCTGCTCTTCGGAACCGAAGGCGTAGATGGGGTACATCACCAGGCTGCTCTGCACACTACAAAAGGAGCGGATGCCAGAGTCTATACGCTCGAGCTCGTAGCTCACCACCCCATAAGAGGCCGCGCTGGCCCCCATACCGCCGTACTCAGTGGGGATGCTGGTGCCCAGAAAGCCCATCTGGCCAAACTTTTTGATCAGGTGGGTGGGAAACTCGGCATTTTCCCACCACTCAGCAATGTGCGGCAGACACTCCGCTTCTAAGAACTTGCGCGCAGTCTTCTGAATTTCGCGCTCCTCGGGGGTAAGCAGCTCGGCCACCTGGTAGAAGTCAAACATGGGAAACCTCGAGTTTCGATTGTACTTCAGCGCCTCAGCAAGTACCGCTTCTCGCCCCCAGATTCCGTCTTGCCACCATGGTGCGCATCAAAGGAGCTCTCGGTTTGCTCTGGACTTTCGAGCTGCAATACCCTTTGTGAAGGGTGCGAGATGTTCACTTCTCCCCCATTCTGCGGTAACCAAACCACAGCGCCAGCACCACGGGAATCAGGGTTGCGGCTACCACGATTAACAACCACCAGGAGCCTTCGCCACTATCCAGGTAGTTGGTCTGGCGCTGAGTAATAGCCAGGTACACCGGACGGCTGGCCAACACCACCAGCAGACCTGAGTGCAGCAAGATCAAGCCCATGTACAAAAAACCTCCCATTCCGATGGGTACCTCGGCAGGGTTCGAGGCATCGAACTTGGGGAAGGCGGCCCCCAGGCCCACGCCGATGCCCGCTGCCGCGATGGCCGAGGCCAGCCCCAAAACCAGGGAGATCTGGGTCAGGTTCTCGTCCAAACCGATCACCCTGGGCGAGTAGTAGCCCAGGGCAAGGCCCAGCGGCAACAGAAAGAACAGGGCCAGCCCGAAGCGGGTCAGGAGGATGGTTCGCCGGGAGACCGGGCCGGTCTGGAGCATCCAGTAGCCCTGGCCCTCGAGGCTATACAGTGGATAGGCCAGCCGCACCCCCACCCCCCCAATCACAAAGCCCTGGAAGGCCAGGTGCATGAAACCCGCCACCAGTTGAAACCGGGCATCCCCCAGGGGGATGTACTGCAAGCTGGTGGTATACAGCAAGACCAGCACCCCCACCAGAATCAGCTGGGAGGCCTGGTTGGCATCGCGGAAGAACAGGCGCAGGTCGCGCACCCACAGCGCCCAGGCCACGCTGGAGGTCGTCCAGCGATCCAGCAGGCCGGGGCGCAGGATGCCGCGCTCGCGCACGGTGCCCTCGAGGGCCCGCACCCAGCCCTGCTGGTAGGCATAGCCGGCCACCAACCCTGCCACCAGCAATAACCCCCCCGAAAGGGCCAGCAGCAGCCAGAACTGGGGTTCTACATCACCACGGATCAGACCCTCGAGGGCCTGCTGGGCCAGGGCCGAGGGCAGAAAGGGGGCGGTGGGGTCGCGGAAGGTCTGTAGGAAGCGGTCGAGTTCCTCGGGGTTGGCGAAATCGGTCTGGAGCAGCACCTCGGGTCGCAAAGCCCGCAACAAGAAGATCAGCAAACCGCCCAGCACAGCGCCCAGCGCTGCGGCCCATTCCCGCGCCCGACCTGCCGGGGCAAAGCGTACCAGCGGCAGGGCCAGCCCCACCCCCAGCACCACCGGAAAGGCAAACAGGGCCAGCGCAAGCAGGACTGCACCCAAAAAGAAGATCGGCGGAGCATGGTAGTGTGCGCCATAGGCAAACAATACCGGCAACACCAGCAGGGTGGGAATCAGCGCGGTGGTGGTGAATACTTCACCCACCTTGAACATAAAGACCCGGCTGGCTTTTTGGGGCAGGGCCAGGTGCATGGGTAGGTCTTCGGAGGTGTAGAGTACCGCTACCGCGTTGGGAAGAGCCGAGAGCACCACCGAACTCGAGAGCACCAGCAACAAGCTACCCAGAATGCGCTCGACCAGCACATCGCGGGTGAAGGCTGCCGCCAGGCGGTTCACAAAGGCGTTGCTGCCGAGCAGTTCATTGGAGATAAAGTTTAGAAACCAGCTTGTTCCCCACCAGGCCCCATACGCCAGTCCAGCCCCCAACAACACCCCCACCAGAGCCGAGGCCGGAGCCTGGCGAAAACCGTTCCACAATAGCTGTAGCCGCAGGGTCAGCATCCAGCCTCGAGTCTAGTCCACCCGGCCCGAACCATTGGTGTGTTTGCGTCATCTTGTGATGGTATCCTCTGGCAGTAGGACTATATTTTATACCTGGTTTACCTTTACATCACTTTACATCACAGGCTCGTTTATTTGACTTTCCCGGTATCCGCCACCCCGCCTTCACCGTGCATCGGAGGGTGTGCTTGCGGTTACGGCAGCCTCCTGATCCTGACAAATGCCCCTAACCGCCCCACCTGACCCGTGCTTTAGACTGGAACAAATGTTAGTCAAAGACGTAATGAACAGCCCGGTGCTGACGGTGGATGTCTCGGTATCCCTCGAGGCCGCCTACCAGATCATGCTCCAGCACAACATCAGACACATCCCGGTTACCCGCGAGGGCCGTCTGGCTGGGATGATTACCGACCGGGATATTCGGCTGGCCTCCAGCCCCTTTGCCGCGGGGGGTGCAAAGCCCATAGACACACCGGTGGGGCAGGTGATGTCCCAACCGGTGGTCACCGGCGACCCCCTCGATCCAGTGGAAGAAGCTGCGCGAATTATGCGACAGCGCAAAATTGGGGCGCTGCCCATCCTGGATGGCGACGAGCTGGTGGGCATCGTGACCGGGATTGACCTGCTGGACGCGCTTTTGCGCCTGACCGGGGTGCAAAAGCCCAGCGGACGGCTCGAGGTCTGCCTCGAGGACCGGCCCGGTGAACTGGCCCGGTTGAGCGGGGAACTGGCCCGACACAACATCAATATCCATTCCATGCTGACCTACCCCTGCAGTGAAACAACCGTCACCACCGTGGTTCGGATCGGCACCCTGGATGTACGCAAACTGGCCCATGATCTGCGCCAGCAAGGCTACGATGTGCGCTGGCCCCCCCAGATTTCTGGCAAGAGCTTATGAGTATTCCGGTCATCTATAGCCCTCATTACCAGCTCTACAACTTTGGGCCGCAGCATCCCTTCAGCCCGGTACGGCTCGAGATGTTGCTCGATTTGCTGGGGCATCTGGGCCATCCCCTCCAGTTTGCCGAGCCTGTGCAAGCCAGCCGTGAGGATGTGCGCAGGGTGCATCTGGAGTCGTTTGTGCGGCGCGTTGAGGCCGCCGGTCGGGGTGAGCGCTCGCCCGACTTCGACCACTACGGCATCGGAACCGCCGACACCCCCATCTTCAAAGGCATGGACGAGGCCGCCCGCTGGCTGGTGGGGGGTACCCTAACCGCTGCCCGGATGATCTCGAGCGGTCAGGCCAGGGAAGTCTTGCAACTGGGTGGGGGCCTGCACCATGCCCAGAAAGACCTGGCCTCGGGCTTCTGTGTCTACAACGACCTCTCGGTGGCGATTCGCCACCTCACCGACCAGGGTTTGCGGGTAGCCTACCTGGATATTGATGTGCACCACGGCGATGGGGTGCAGTGGAATCACTACGACGAACCCGGGGTGCTGACCTTCTCGATCCACGAATCGGGCCGCTACCTCTACCCCGGCACTGGCCACACCCACGAGATCGGCAAGGCGGAGGGCACCGGACGCAAGCTGAACATCCCTCTGGAACCTTTTACCGAGGACGACTCCTACCTGGAGGTTTTGCAAATGGGCCTCGAGCCCGCCCTGCGCTGGTTTCGCCCCGACGCCATGGTAATCCAGTGCGGGGCCGACCCCCACTACCTCGACCCCCTGGCCGAAATTCTACTCACTACCAGGGCCTACACCAAAATTTTCCCGCTCCTGCGCCAGTATGTAGCCGATTTTTCGGGCGGGAATGCCGTCTATACCCTGGGGGGAGGTTACAGTCTGGACGCCACCAGCCGCATCTGGGCCATGC
>NZ_CALMCQ010000473.1 GCF_937863175.1 uncultured Meiothermus sp.
GCGTCGCCGCCAGGGGGATGAAACTGCGGGGCTATGGCAAGATTCTCAACCTGGCCTCGGTGGCCGGGCTGGCTGGAAGCCCCACCGAGATAATGGATGCCAGCGCCTACTCGGCCTCCAAAGGGGGGGTGATCGCACTCACCCGCGACCTGGCAGTGAAATGGGGGCGGTATGGCATCCGGGTCAATGCCCTGGCGCCGGGGTTTTTCCCCACCCGCATGACGGAGAAATTACTGCCGCGTATGGAGCAGCTGGTGCGCGAACGAACCCCTCTGGGGCGCATCGGTAAAACCGGGGAACTGGCTGCCGCCGCCCTGTATCTGTGTAGCCCCGCCTCGGACTATGTGACCGGACAGGTGCTAGCGGTGGATGGGGGGATGACGGCCTTATGAGCGAAACCTTCCCTTTGCCAGATGGCCACGGGGTTATTCGTCGCGCCACCAGAGCCGACCTGGTCGAGATTGTCCGGCTCCTGGCCGACGACCCGCTGGGGCAGACTCGAGAAGCCCTCACCGACCCCCTGCCGGAGAGCTACCATCGGGCTTTCGAGGCCATTGAGGCTGATCCCAACCAGTTCCTGGCGGTGGTGGAGCTTGAAGGACGCATCGTCGGCACCTTTCAGCTTGGCTTTATTCCGGGTCTGTCTTACCGTGGGGCCTGGCAGGCCCAGCTCGAGGCCGTGCGAATTGACCATGCCTTGCGTAACCGGGGTCTGGGTAAAAATATGATGCTCTGGGTCATCCAGCAAGCCCGGCAGCGAGGTTGCTTGTATTTGCAGCTTACTTCCAGTAAAACCCGCACCGCCGCGCTACGTTTTTACCAGCGCCTGGGCTTTATCTCGAGCCACGAAGGGATGAAGCTCAAGCTCTAGGCAGAGCAAGCCATAAGCGTTTCAGAGGTATCTATGCCGATGTTTCAACCCGAACTCGAGACCCTCCCGCGCAACAAGCTTACGGAGTTGCAGAACCAGCGCTTGCGCGAGCAAGTCGCATATGTCTACGAGCGCGTGCCTTTTTACAAACAAGCGCTCGACGAAAAAGGGCTCAGGCCCGGCGATATTCGGGGCGTGGAGGATTTACACAAACTCCCCTTCACCAAAAAGCAAAACCTGCGCGAGACCTATCCCCTTGGCTTATTCGCCGTTCCCAGAGAGCAACTAGCCCGCATCCACGCTTCCTCGGGTACCACCGGAAAGCCCACGGTAGTGGGTTATACCCAGGGCGACCTGGAAATTTTTGCCGAAGTGGTGGCCCGCTCGCTGGCCGCTGCGGGTGGCAAGCCCGGCATGATGCTCCACAACGCCTACGGCTACGGACTGTTTACGGGTGGGCTGGGCCTGCATGGGGGCGCCGAGAAACTGGGCATGATCGTGGTGCCCATTTCCGGCGGCATGACCGACCGGCAGATCATGCTGATCCAGGACCTCAAACCGGAGATGATTTCCTGCACGCCTTCGTATGGGCAAACCCTGGCCGAGGAGTTCAAGAAACGAGGTGTGAACCCCAGTGAAATCAGTCTGAAGTATGCCATCCTGGGTGCAGAACCCTGGACTGAAGCCATTCGTAAGAGCGTGGATGAAGGGTTGGGGGTTCGGGCTACCAACATCTATGGTCTCTCGGAAATCATGGGGCCGGGGGTTTCCAACGAGGATGTGAACGAGCGCGAGGGGCTCTCCTACATCTGGGAAGACCACTTCTACCCCGAGATCGTAGACCCCGAAACCGGCAATCCGCTGCCCGAAGGCGAGGTGGGGGTGCTGGTCTTTACCACCCTGACCAAGAAGGCCCTGCCCCTCCTGCGTTACTGGACCGGAGACCTCACCTTTATTACCCGCCAACCGGGTGCCTCCGGGCGCACCCATGCCCGCATGGCCCAGATCCGGGGCCGCACCGACGACATGCTGATCGTGCGGGGGGTGAACCTCTACCCCACCCAGATCGAGGCGGTACTCAGGGGAATTCCCGAGGTGGCCCCGCACTACCAGATCGTGCTGACCCGCGAGGGCCCTATGGATGAGGTAGAGTTGAAGCTCGAGGTCTCCGAGCCCTTCTTCCGCGAGGTGGGACAACAACTGCTCTCCGATGCCGTCGTGGAGGCCGACCATCGCCTGGCCCATCTACGCGAGAAGGTTGCCAAAAAAATTAAGGACAATGTGGGCGTCTCGGTGCAGGTCTCGCTCATCAACCCCGGCAGCGCCCCCCGCAGCGAGGGTGGTAAGCTCAAGCGGGTGGCGGATTTGCGCAAAATGGGCTGATAGCTAATAGCGGATAACCCGTGAGGTTTTTTAGCTATCAGCCATTAGCTATCGGCTATCCGCAATTACTTTTGAAACCCACCCCTACAGGCTACCAGGACACTATCGAGTTTGCAGAGGCTAATAAGTTGATAGCATATAGCCTATAGCAATTGAGTTTTTGGCTATTAGCCATTAGCTATCGACTATCAGCCACTACCTTATGAAACCCATCCCCATCGGCTACCAGGCCACCTTCGAGACGGTCGTCACCGACGAGATGACCGTGGACTTCGAGCACCCCGACGACCCCCAGCTAGGCAAGCTGCACCCGGTATACGCCACCTACTGGATGGCCAAACACATGGAACTGGCTGGCCGCAAAATCATCCTGCCCTTTCTGGAAGAGGACGACGAGGGCATCGGCTCCAGGGTCAGCGTGGATCACCGGGCCTCGGCTTTGCCTGGGATGAAGGTACGCATTGTGTCCGAACACACCCACACCCAGGGCAACCGTATCTACGCCAGGTGCACCGCCTGGAACGAGTTGGGCGACCTGATCGGAGAGGGCCAGACCGAACAGGTGATCCTGCCCAGGGCCAAGCTCCTGCGAATTTTCGAGAAACTGGAAGAGCGCTGGCAGCAACACCGAAAGTAACTCGTGGTGGCTTTGGCAAACCTGTCCACACCCCTTAACCTGATACTGTGAGACGCTTGCCCCTTTTTCCCTTGCCCGAGACCGTGGTATTTCCAGGGTTGCTTATTCCGCTGTTTATTTTTGAGGAGCGTTACAAGCAGATGGTGCGGGACTTGCTGGCCCAGAGCGAAGACCAGCGCCGTTTTGTGATTACCCTGGCTACCGGGGCGGGCATCCGCGAGGTGGGGGGGTACGTGGACTTGCTGGCAGCCTCGGAAAACCCCGATGGCACCTTCAACATCGTCTGCCGGGGGGGTGAGCGCTGCCAGATCGAGGGGGTGGGGGTTTTTGAGAAAAATCTGTATCAGACCACCCTCGATGCGCCCTTTCCTCTGGAGCGCACCGCCCGCAGTGAGGAGATTGTGGCGGCCTGGGATGCCATGGAGGCTTTTCGGGGCTATGTGGCCGGGGTAGCCGACCCACAAGCCCTGGAAGAAGCCATTGCCAACCTGCCCGACGACCCGCTCTACCAGGCTTCATTTTTGTGCGTGAACCTGCGGATTTCCGCCGAGGACCGCCAGGCCTTGCTCGAGGCCCCCTCGCTGGTGGGGAGGCTCGAGCTAGCACAGACCCTCATGCGCCAGGGCTCGATCTCGAGCGCCATTGCGGAGGCCTGATCGCGTGTTCGACAAACGCTCGCCAGGACGGGCTGTGCGGCCTACTCGGAGCAGGCTTTTGTGGGAGGCCGCTGTGCAGCTACACCACCCTGCGCCGGAACTGGGCAACTCCTAGACTGAGCATCAGCAGTGTACCCGCCAGCAGGGAAAAAGCAGCCGTGGCCTCGTCCTGGCGGATGCGCCACGTCATCTGGCGGGTCAGGTTGCGGTAGGCTTCCGTCAGCCTGCCCGCCGAGTCTACATAGAAGTAATTTCCCTCGCCCACCCTGGCAATCTCCTTAAGGGTCGCTTCGTCAAACTGCGCTGCCAGCGAATACTGCTCGGGCAAACCCGGCACCAGGCCCTCCGTGGTTCGGCCAATTCCAATCGCGTGAACCCGAATTTGCAGGCGGGCTGCCTCGTGGGCTGCCTCGATGGGGTCTACCCCGGCCAGACTACGGCCATCGGTCAACAAAATGATGGTAGCCAGGCTTTTGGGGTCTGGGACTCCGGCCCGTTCGGAGAGGGGGGGCAGTGCGGTAATGCTTTCCAGGATGGCATCTCCGATGGCGGTGCCCAGATTGAGCTCCAGAAAGTCCACCGCTTCTAACAAGCGCCCTCGGTCGGTGGTAAGGGGTACCACCAGTTGGGAATCGCGGGAAAACGTGACCAGGGCCACCCGGGTGCCTTCCGGCAACTCGCGGATGAAGGAACGCAGGGCCGCTCTGGCAGCCTCGAAGCGGCTGGGCTGCACGTCGGTGGCCTGCATCGAGCGGCTGATATCCACCGCCAGCACCACAGCCGCCCTGGGGTCGGCCTGCAGCACCGGAAGGGTGGGCCTGGCCAGGGCAAAAACCGCCACCACCAGCGCCAGCAAGTACAGCCCCGCGGATAGATGCTGCCGCCAGTTTCGGGTTTTCCTCGAGGCCCGCGCCAGCATCGCTACATCTGGATGTAAAACCACCGACTCGGCAGGCGGACGCAGACTCTGCCGGTACAGCCAGATCAGCAGGGGAATCAGCAGCAGTAATCCTAGCGCCCAGGGCCACAAAAACATCATTTATACCACCTGTCCAAACCAACCCACCTGTGGATCCGTTGACCGAAGCTGCTACCAACCACCCGACCACCTCTACGGCACCCGGCGCTGCCAGCGCAGGCTCAGGCCCGCAGCCAGTATCATGAGCGCAGCAGCCAGGGCAGAAAGCAGTGAGGAAATTTCGGTCTTGGTGCCTTCCCAGCGAATCACCGTGCCCAGCTCTCTGGCAATCGCCCGTAGCGAGTCCTCGGTAGGTGGGAAGGTGTTCTTCCCCCCCGTGGCCTGGGCCAGGAGCTCGAGGTTTCTTGGCTCGAAGGGGATGAAATAGTTCCGCCCATCAATCTGAGCCACCGCGCCCCCCTCCTGACCCATCGGGAAGGTGTAGAGCTTAACATGGTGATCCCTGGCAAAACGGGCCGCGATCTCGAGGGTGTTGCGGGTGGGCAGCCCAGGGTTGTTGCTCACATTGGAAGCCCCATCCGACAGGATCACCACGCTACCCGGCGGCAGGTCTTCCCGGGACTGGGTCTGGGGTACAGGCAGGTCGGGCACCCCTTGCAAGGGGTCGGGCTGCTGCAGGCCAGGCGGCTGTAACTCGGCTGGGGATGTGAGGTTTCTGCGCCCCGGCAACATCCGCACCCCGGTGACGATGGCTGTGGAAATTGAGGTGTTTTGCGCGGGTTTAAGGCGGTCAATGGCCTCGAGGAGTTTCTGCCGGTCGGAGGTGGGCATCACCAGGGCCGAGGCTGAGTCGGAAAAACTGACCAGTCCGATCTGGGTAGTGGGCGGAGCCAGCTCGATAAACTTACGCGCCGTGGCTTTGGCAGCTTCCAGGCGGCTGGGATTGAGGTCGGGTGCCAGCATGGATCGCGACGTGTCCATCGCCAAAACGATAGCGGCCTTGTTGGTGGGCAAAGGCGGGCTGGCAACGGGGCGGGCTGCGGAGAAGAGCAGTAAGAACAAGGCCAGCAATTGCAGCGCCAGGGGCCAGCGTACATGGGCTTTGGGGGGCTGGCGTACCACCGCCCCCAGCAAGTGAGCATCGGCAAAAGCCTCGGCGGTGCGCTCCCGCCGGCGCGCCGTCCATACCAGCAGGCCGACGAACAGTGGAATCAGAAGCAACAGCCACAAGAAAACAGGCCAGGTGAAGCTCATCGCCGCCCCCTTCTGCGCAAGGTAAATTTTAGGAGCGGTTCCACGATTTCCTGGGCGGTAGAGAGGGACAACACATCCACCTGGGCCGCCCGCAGGGTGCGCTCGAGCATGGTTTCACGCGCCTGCACCAGCGCAGCATGGGCACGGCGCACCCCAGGATCACTGGTATCAATCCATATCTCCTCACCGCTCTCGGGGTCGCGCATGCGCAGTTCACCGGCTTTGGGGAGTTCTTTTTCGGCAGGGTCGAAAATGCGTACCGCTACCAGATCGTGGCGGTAGGCCAGCCGCCTCAGACCCTGCGCCCAGAGGGGCTCTTGCTCGAGGTCAGGGCTCTGAAAGTCGGAGACCACAAATACCAGGGCCCGGCGCCTGAGGGTTCTGGCAATGTGTTCCAGCGCTTGCTCGAGCGAAGACGAGGCCATCTCACTGGGCAATGCACCATCCCGCGACTCATGGGGGGTTCGCGCCCTGCGGGCCTCGAGCGAACCCTGGGGAGCAGCACCTTGCTGCTTGTTAAGGGTGTGGGGCTTTGTGCGTGTGGTGGGAATGACCGCTGCCTTGTGCAGAGCCATCAGCCCGTAGAGTTCGTGCAAAATTCGCAGGGCCTGCCGGCGGCCTGTGCCCGGAGGAACCACCCGCATGCCGGCTTCCGAAAAGCCAATTACGCCCACCTTGTCGCCGTGGCGAGCCACGATGGCCGCCGTTGTGCCAACGAATTCCAGGGCCTCTTCGTGCTTGAGAACCCGCCGGGTACCAAACCGCATCGAAGCCGATAGATCCACCACCAGCCAGACCGTTACTTCCTTCTCTTCGCGGTACTGCCGGATGTGGATTTTGCCGGTGCGGGCCGTCACGTTCCAGTCAATGCGGCGTACCTCGTCACCTGGTTGGTACTCCCGCACCTCGGCCAGATCCAGGCTGGGGCCATAGAAAAAGCCGGTGTAATCGCCAAATAAAAAACCATCCAGACGCTTCAAGACCCTGAACTCGAGCTTACGCAACAACTCTGCGGGCAGTTCGCGCTGGCGGGGCATCGCAGGGCTGGGCTCGGCCTGCAGGGGCCCTTCAATTTTGTTTTTAGTGAACCGCCGAAACAGCATAGGCCTCCTGTGGGTCGCCTGTCGCAGGGCTGAGCACGAGCCAGAGTTCATATGCTAAGGTGCACCCCGGTAGAATCCAGGCATAACTTCTCACGATCATTTGCGTACTGGGCACAATTTCCCCTGAACCACTCAGGCCGAGGGGTTCTCCGAGACCGCCGGTCGGGTATCGCGGTAAGGATCGCCAATGTGCACCCTGGGCAAAGGGGTTGAGGCAATGATCTTGCTCACCACGTCCTCGAGTTTCACCTCATCGGCCAGGGCCTCGTAGGAAAGGATGATGCGGTGGCGCAAGACCTCAGGCGCCAGGTCGCGCACATCTTCGGGCAGCGCATACTCACGACCCCGCACAATAGCCAGCGCTTTGGCTCCCAGAATCAGGTTGACACTGGCGCGAGGGCTACCCCCAAAGCTGATGTATTTTTTCAGGCTGGCCAGCCCCACCTCGCCAGGGTCGCGGGTCGCACGGGCCAGCCGAACCGCGTACTCGGTCACCGCCTGGTGCACGTGTACCTGGTCGGCCATACCTTGCAGGCGGCGCAGTTCGTCACCGGTGAGCACCTCGACCACCCGCTCGAACTGGGTCGAAACCCGATCCACCACGGTCATTTCCTCGTAGAAGGCAGGGTAGTCAATCCAGACCTTGAACATGAAGCGGTCTACCTGGGCTTCCGGCAGGAAGTAGGTGCCTTCCGACTCGATGGGATTTTGTGTAGCCAGCACTAAAAAGGGGTCGGGCAACTTAAAAGTCTCGTGGCCGATGGTGACCTGGCGCTCCTGCATGGCCTCGAGCAGGGCTGACTGGATTTTGGCCGGAGCCCGGTTGATCTCGTCCGCTAGAATCAGGCTGGCAAAAACAGGCCCGAGTTCGACCTCAAAGCTGGCTTCTTTGGGGTTGTAGATGCGGGTACCCACCAGGTCGGCAGGCACCAGATCGGGGGTGAACTGGATACGCTTGAAGCTGGCCCCGATGGCCTCGGCCATGGTTTTGATGGCCAGGGTTTTCGCCAGTCCCGGCACACCCTCAATCAAGATGTGGCCCCGTGCCAGCAGCGCCACCACCATGCGCTCCAGCATCAAATCCTGTCCGACAATCACCTTCTTAACTTCCAGCAAAAGGGTGCGTAGCCTGGCGGCAGCATCCATGACGGCCTGGGGCTCGAGGGAGGGTTTTTGCGCTTCACTCATAACAACCTCACGGGGAGAAACGGGACAGGATGCAATTAGACTTCCGGTTCGGTCAGATGGTTCGATCGGGACTGCTCTCCTGGGGTGGGGGCACCGGAGCAGGCGCGGGTGGAGAGGGAGGAATCGGCAGGGAGGGCGTACTGGGATCCAGCGGGATTAGCTCTGGGGAGCCTCCGGGCATCCCCGGCCCTGGCTGGGGCCCCCCAGGCCCTGGCATGGGTTGTCCTGGCTGGTCAAAGCGGAACAACTGGCCATCCTGATAAATCAGGATGGGGCATTCCTGCCCTTGTCCCTCCTGGGGTTGGGACGGCCCAGCCCCAGGCCCCTGGCCGGGGCCTGGCTGCAAAGGGATCAGCTCACGGGGATCGGGCGCAGGGAGGAGTGGCTGCTGCTGATCAAACTGAACGGGTTGAAGCTTAACTGCCCGCTGAGCCTCAACGACCCCACCCTGCTCGGGCAGTGCAGACAGGCGGCCCAGTACAAAACCCATGCCTAATAAAACGGTCACGCCCAAACCCACGCCCAGGGGTCTGAGCAGCCGACCCGTCTTGACCTGTTCCATGCTTTACTTTATGACGCAATACTGGGTTCAATCTGAGAATGTTCCACTTTTCCCTCGGGTTCGCTCTCATTTCGTAGATAATTAGCGATCTACCTGCCAGCAGCATCACCTTGAAAACACCCTACCTGCGAGGCTTCGCCCTGGATACCGTCTATGTGAAGTCGGTTTTGTCCATACCGCGATAGGCTAGAAACATGCCCTATGATCTCTTGATTCGAGGAGCCCGAGTGGTAGATGGCAGTGGCAACCCCTGGTTTTATGGCGACGTGGCTATACAGCAAGATCGCATCGCCGCCATTCGCCCAGCGGGGGAGTTACCGGCCTCGAGCGCAAAAAGAACCATCGAAGCAACCGGGCTGGTACTGGCACCAGGGTTTATAGATATCCTCTCTCACTCCATCACCCCCCTTATGCGCGATGGCCGCTGCCTGTCTAAAATTACCCAGGGTGTGACCACCGAGATCATGGGTGAAGCCTGGACGCCCGCCCCCTGTGGCGGGGAGATCGCACACCGCCCGCTGGCGCCGTATGTTCCAGCTGAATGGAATCAGAAAATACAGGGCTGGAGAAGCTTCGGGGACTGGCTGGATGCTCTGCGGCAGCAAGGTGTTTCACCCAATACTGGCGCCTTCCTGGGCGGAGGCACTTTGCGCGAATATGCCTGTGGGATGCGCATGGGTAAAGCCAACGCCGACGAACTGCAAACCCTGCGCCAGGTGATGCGCGAGGCCATGCGGGATGGAGCCTTTGGGGTCTCCTATGCGCTCATCTACCCCCCCGACGACTATGCCGATACCGATGAGATTGTGGAAGTCTGCAAGGTGGTTGCGGAATACGGCGGGATTTACATCACCCACCTGCGTTCTGAAAGTGACCGGCTGCTAGAAGCCCTCGACGAAGCGCTGGAGATTGGGCAGCGAGCCCGCCTGCCGGTGCAGATATACCACCTCAAAGCCAGCCGCCCAGAAAACTGGCCCAAGATGGCTCAGGCCATCGAGCGTATCAACCAGGCCAGGGCCGCTGGGCAGGACGTGACCGCCGATGTGTACCCCTACACCGCCAGCGGCACCGGCTTGAATGCCATGCTGCCCAACTGGGTGTTCGAGGGAGGCAACGTATACGAGCAACTGCGCAACCCGGCCATCCGCGCGCGCATTCGCAAAGAATTGCTCGGCCCCAATCCAATGGTGGACACCCGCTCGAGGGCCGAACAGGTGATGCCGGTCGGTTTTCAAAAACCCGACAACCAGGTTTACGTGGGCAAGCGGCTGAGCGAAATTGCCCAGATGCGAGGGCAGGACTGGCTCGAGTGCGTCTTTGATCTACTGGTCTCCGAGCAGCAGCGCATCGGCACCATCTACTTCACCATGAGCGAGGACAACCTGCGGCTCCAGTACGCCCAGCCCTGGACCATGGTCTCTACCGACGCCGGGGGATTCGACCCCACCTGGGCCAGGGCCTTTGGGCCGGTGCACCCCAGGGCCTATGGCAGCTACCCCAGAGTACTGGGCAGGTACGTGCGCCAAGAGGGCTGGCTGACCCTGGAAGAGGCCATCCGCAAAATGACCTCGCTCCCTGCCAACCGGCTGGGTCTGCTTGACCGGGGCCGCATCCAGATCGGGGCCTGGGCCGATCTGGTATTGTTCGACCCCCAGACCATTGCCGACCATGCTACTTTCGAAGAGCCGCACCTGCTTTCCACCGGCGTCGTGCAGGTCTGGGTGAATGGGCAGCAGGTTATCCAGAACGGCCACCATACCGGAGCCACCCCCGGTCAGATTGTGCGCGGCCCCGGCTATCGCACCAAACCATAAGGTCGTTGACCTCCGCAAACAGTAACACTCCCGCCCGGCTTATGGGATCCACCTTCGGGCCCGCTAAAAGCCACCCCCATCGCTCACCGTAGCGAGCGTCTCTCTCAGTAGCTCGGAGTAGATTCAGGACGCGTAGCAGTCGAGCATTTAACCCAGCGTTTCGCCAGACTGCTACGAACCCGAACGGCGCCTCGAGGCCACCCTTTGCGCAAAAGTTGGTGTTACTTGATTTCAACCCCGGCCCACTTCTCCAGCAATTGCGCCACCGCCGTGTGATCTACCTCGGCAGAGCCTACTTCGCGCCGGGCAATCTCGAAGAACTCGCGCAGTTGGCGCAACATCGGCGCGGGGGTTCCAGCCGCCTCGAGCACCTTCACACAGATCCCCACATCCTTGGCCAGCAGACCCAGTGCAAAGGTATTGGGGAACTGGCGCGAAACCACCCTTTGACCAAACAGATTCTCGCTCACATTCGAACGCCCCGACGAAGCATTGATGACCTCGAGGGCCAGCCCCGCATCCACCCCTTGCTGAACCAGCGCCACCATGCCCTCGCTCAGCGCCCACAGGTTGACGGCCAGCAGGGCGTTGTTGACGGCCTTGACCGCATGGCCCGAACCCAGCGGCCCCACATGCACCATCCTGGCGGCATAGGCTTCCATGACGGGCCTGGCCCTGGCAAAGTCGGCCTCCGAGCCCCCGGCCATCACCGTGGCCCTGGCCTGGATAGCCCCCGCCACCCCCCCCGACAAGCAAGCATCGAGGTACGAAACCCCTTTTTCTTGCAGCAAATGGGCGGTTTGTCTGGCTCGTTCTGGTTCTCCCGAGGTGTGATCCACCCAGAGCGTGCCGGGGCGCAAGAAGGGTAGTAGCCTGCGGGCCAGCTCGTCCACCTCCTGGGAGGTGGGCAGGCAGGTGAACAGCATCCCGGCCTCGGCCACCTCGGGTAGCTCGACGGCCCTCGAGCCAAACTCCTTTGCATGGGCCAGGGCCCTGGCAAAAGTGCGGTTCCAGACCAGGGTCTCGTATTTTTTGGCCAGATGCCCGGCCATCGGATAACCCATCGCCCCAAGCCCAATAAACATAGTTTTCATGGTTGCTCCTCGCATCGCCCAATCATAAACTTGCCCTGCTGCTCTCTCCCCAACGCCGAAAAAAGTTGGTATCGGCCTGGGATCTGCATAACCTGGCCTGTTAAAGCTCCTGGTGTTACTCGCTCAAGACCTTAACGACACGGTTTTTCGCTTGTCCAGTAGGGAATATACGGAATAACGGCCCAGTTCACGAAAATAACCTCGTAAAGGACAAAAGTACATCTATCCTGAAGCTACCCTCGCCCTTGGGAGACGGGCGTTTTCCCGCAGTACCTGGGGTGATCTGTACCGTCTCTCAGTCTACTTGGGTGAAAAGCCAGGAGGGCAGCACACATGCACATACGGTCGGTAAAATTTGGCGGGCTGGCGGTCTTGTTGGCATTAATGGCGACAGGATGTCCACAATTCACACCTCAGCCACCCGTCACCCTCGAGTCTCCTCGCAATATTATGGCCTATGCCCTCTCCCCCAACCAGGTGCGCCTGGTCTGGCAACCCGCTGACACGGCCACTGCTTCCACCCGTTATGAAGTGGAGCGTACGGTAGCGGGCGAGGCTCGCTTTCAAAACGTCAACGCCGGCGTGAGCGCGACCTCCTTCGAAGACGGTAGTATTCCCGCAGGCGCTCGAACCTACACCTACCGGGTGCGCGCCGTCTCGGCCTCAGGGCAGAGCGCGTGGGTCGAGTCCAACCCGGTGCCGGTTCCCGCACCCTGTGCCAGCGATGCTGCCGCTGCCTCCCAGATTGGTTGTTTTGGGCCGGTTCGAACCAACTGGCCACTGGTGAACACTTTTTCCGCGCTGTTGCCCAACGGCAAGGTGATTGGCTGGTATGCCTCGGACGATGACGGCAAATACCGCGAGCGCACTGACGTACACAACACCTCCCCCCGCACCAACCCCGCCCCTGGCGACGAGGATGGCTCCTTCATCACCATCTGGAACCCGGCCAACGATACCTTTCAGGATGCCAGCTTTGGCAACCGCAAAAGCATGGGGGTGACGGGTGAGAGCCGGGGCACCGACCTGTTCTGTGCGGGCTATGTCGTCTTGAGCGATGGCAGCTTTTTCACGGCCGGGGGTGGGGTGGGCCTGGAGTGGGGCAGCATCCGCACCAATATCTACGACCCCCGCACCAACACCTGGACCAAAGGCCCCGACACCCGCGCCCCCGACATGTGGCGCGACCGCTGGTATCCCACCCTGACCCGGCTGCCCGATGGCCGCATCCTGATCACCGGGGGAACCGCCCAGCCCGACCCGGGCTTTGTTGATGGGTCGCCCAGCACTCCAGACAACCCCTGCCGCACCCCCAGCGGGGTCTGTCCTCCGGGCCTCGAGCGGGGCGTACCGGGCGGTCTATCGGTCGGGATTGGCACCCAAAATGCCAACCAGACCGCCCA
>NZ_CALMCQ010000474.1 GCF_937863175.1 uncultured Meiothermus sp.
GGAAGTCTTGCTCAAAGAACTCAGGATAAACCGCAGACCAGGGGTCGAAACGGTGAGCGTTAAGGACGAGTAACGGCTCCATAAAGCCCCCAGAACCCACCACCTTCCATATGGCTGGGAAGCAGGCTTTTGGCGTAACCAAACATGTAATTGGGTGATTGTTTTTTTACGATAGGAATGGGGGTTTTTTCGTAGTACAATCCAATACTAAATGAGAGAACTCCCCGGTTTGATCAAGGTGGACCTTGCCGAGTTTTTCAAGCGGTTATTGCACTACAGTTGGGCGCTAATTTTGCTGGCGATTGTGGCAACGGTAGCGGGCTACCTTATTTCGCGCCTGCAAACCCCCGTGTTCCAGGCCACTGCTCGATTGTTGGCGGCGCAGCCCACCGCTTTTTCTGGAACTGCCATCAATACCGTACCCACTGCCAGTCCTCTCGATAGCCAGGCCTACCGCGAGGCAGCCCTGAGCAGCCAGGTGCTCAAGGACACCCTTAATAGTCCACAAAACCAGCGTACCCTCGAGGAATTCCGCCAAAAACTGCGGGTGCGCACCGTGGATGGCCGGCAGTCCGGCATCATCTTGCTTAGTGTGCGCGATAACGATCCCACCAGGGCTGCCCAACTCGCCAACGAATGGGCCGATGCCCTGAGGCGCTGGGACGACCAGCGTGTGCGGGGCAGTTTTAGCCGCTACCGCCTATCCCTCGAAACCCAACTGCGCTCGGTGCAAACCGATCTGGGCAGGGCCAATAACACCCCCGAGCGCATCGAAGGATTGCGCAGCCTGCAGGGCAGCTTGCTGCGTGACCTCGATCTGGTACGGGCCCTGGAACAGGGTGCTACCGGCCAACTGAGTCTGCTGGATACTGCCGAAACGCCGATTCGGCCGGTCGCACCCCGCTCTTTGCTTAACGCACTGCTGGCTGGGGTACTTACCATGGCTTTCGGCGTCCTGTTCATGTTGTTGCGTGAAGTCTCGGTACGCACCGTACGCAGCAGCGAAGATGCGGTGGAATTGACCGGACTGCAAGTGCTGGGGGAGTTTCCCAAGCTGGTCAACGCCAGTCGCGACCTGCCGCGAGAGGCTGCTAGCTACCTGCGCACTTATGTCAACCGGGGTTTGATGGACGAGAGCGAGCCCAAAATAATCGCCGTCACCAGCCCTGAGGCCAAAGAAGGTAAAAGCAGTGTTTCCATTGCACTGGCACGGGCCTATGCCCGCACCGGAAAGCGTACCCTGCTGATTGACCTCGACCTGCATCGCCCCATCCTGCACAGCGAATTCGACATCAAAAGCGGGCCGGATGTGATTTCGGTACTGCGCGACCCGCTTTTTGGTATGGCCACCCACCAGCTCGAGCGCGGGCTTTCCCTGCTGCCTTGCTTGCAAGCCGCTGACGACCCTTCGGGCCTGCTTTCACAGCAGTTCCGGCCTTTCTTGCGCCGCCTGCGCGAATCGGGCGAGTGGGACACCATCATTATTGACACGCCGCCGGTACTCGCCGTTACCGACACGCTGGTAATCGCACCGCAGGTTTCGGGCATGGTGGTGGTGGTGAATACGGGAAGCACCAACCGCCGCAGCCTGGTGGTTGCGATAGACAACCTTACCCGCATCGGGGCCAGGGTGCTGGGTCTGGTCGTCAATCAATTGCGCTCGGGGGAGGGCCTGCTGGTTTCCTCGAGAGGTTACGGTAGCTATGGCAGCTATGGAAACCGTCCCCGCCTGGTTCCCTCAACCCCCCCAACCGAGACCCAGGAACAAGACCCGCTGCGCACCCAGTGGTAAAGTCAGCCGCTATGGGCCAGACCCGGCCCATTTTCGCCTGGCTGTTTCGTTGCCGGATTGGCGAGATACATTCCTGGGCTTGTCCTGGCGTGGCTTATGGCTACCCCTGAACGCCAAAGTAAATTTCGGATGCGGAGATAATTTGATCCATGTGGCGCAACCCAATTTTTGCCCAGCCGAACTCATACCGGGCTCGAGGGCATTTTGGTGCCAGACCGACCCCCCCAAAAATCCTGCATGCGCTTTTCTAGTAACCGGGCGGTGTGGTACA
>NZ_CALMCQ010000475.1 GCF_937863175.1 uncultured Meiothermus sp.
TCGACCCCGATCTGATGTTGGGCATGCTGGGGGTCAAGAACACCAGAAGCCGCCTGTTGGGGGCCCGGCTCAAGGCGGTTATTGCCAGCCTGGGCCTGCCCCAGCGGGTCGCCCCTGCCATGATGCCCGACCCCAGCTCCGGTATGATGCCGGCCCTGTTGTACCGGGTCGAGGGGGCCAGTGTGGATGAAACCACCCTGTTGATCGAAAGCGAGTTGGCCAACCACGGCCTCAACGTACTGCCCTCCGTCAGGATGGGCGGTGTTACCGGAATCCAGCCCTGCAAAAGCGAGTGGGCCTACGAGATGTTCATGGCCCAGCCCGCTGGTGGTTTCGCCGCGCCCTGCCGCTTTTTTGTGGCTCCGTTACCCGATGGGGTGTTGGTAGGGGCCATCGAGCCAATGCTGATGGGCATTATGCCGGGTGTAGCGCAGAACCAGAAGGCCATGCAGATGCTGCAAGAAGCTAGAACGGTGATGAGCCAGATTCTGGAGTCGCTGGGGGGCAAGCCCTGGCGCCCATAAGCAGGCTTGACCAGGATTGAGGACAAATTTGTGTTCAGGAAAGCTCTTACAAGCCAGAAGCGAACCCTTGTTTCGCCTCGGTTGCCGGAAGGATTGGGGTTTATAGGGAGGTAAACATGAAAAAGGTCTCACGCCGAAAGCTTCTAAAGGCCAGTGCAGTGGCCGGCGCCGCAGTCGCCACCAGCGGTTTTGCTCAAACCTTCTTCTCGAGGCCTGCCAGGCTCCTGGGGCCTGCCCGGGGCAGCCGGGTGGTGATCATTGGAGGGGGCTGGGGTGGCATCAGCACGGCCCGCCACCTTCGCCGCAGGAATCCTAATATCGAGGTGGTACTGATTGAGCAAAACCCCAGCTTTATCTCCTGCCCCATGAGCAACCTTTACCTGGGCGGGGTGAAGGATCTGGATTTCATTTCGTTTGACTATACCAACGTGGTCAAGGCTGGGGTGACTTTCGTCAACGAAAGGGCCCTCGAGGTCAACCGGGCCGGGCGCTATGTGCGCACGACCAGCGGTCTGGTGCACTACAACTACCTGGTGGTCTCACCCGGCATTGACTACATGTACGAGGCCATCCAGGGTTACAGCGAAGTGCGGCAGTTCTTGCCGGTGGGCTTCAAACCCTTTGAACACATCGCCCTCAAACGGAAACTCGACCGCTTCGAGGGCGGCGACCTGGTGATGTCAATACCCAGGCCGCCCTACCGCTGCCCACCTGGCCCCTACGAGCGGGCAGCCATGCTGGCCTACTATCTTAAGAGCAACGAAATCAAAGGCAAGGTGATTGTGCTGGATGCCAACCCCGGCCCTATCTCTAAAGCCCCCGGGTTTACCGCTGCCTTCAGCGACCTCTACAAGAACTACCTCGAGTACATCCCACAGGCCGAAGTCACCGCCATTGATTACGCCAAGAAAACCGTCAAGACCGGCCTGGGCGAGTTTGAGTTCGACCTGGCCAACATCATCCCGCCCATGAAAGCGGGGGAAATTGTGCGCGCCTCTGGCCTGGGCGACCGCTGGGCCAGCGTGCAACTCCCCACCTTTCTTTCCGAACGCGATGACCGAATCTATGTTATTGGCGATATCGTCGGGAATACGCCCTATCCCAAGAGCGGGCAGGTCGCCTATAACGTCGGCAAGATTGTTTCCGAGCACATCGCCCACCGCATTGCGGGCAGACGCCTGGCCGAGATACCCAACCCCCTGCCCGATAACATCTGCTACAGCTTTGTGGATTCGGAAGAGTCCATCTGGGTCGCACACAAACACGACTGGGACGCAGCAGCACGGCAGGTTCGCCAGCAGGCCACCGTAGACAACCAGCGCTCTAAGCAGAACGGTGGACTCGCTCTGGAATGGGCCAGGGGCCTCTGGAGCGACATGTTCGGGCCAGAAGTCTGATATCCAGCATGGCGCACCAGCACAGATCCCCTCGAACAGGAGTTTTGTAAAGCATGAACCGTCGTAAAATCCTCCAACTGCTGGGAAAAAGTGTGGCTGCAGGAGCTTTCTTTAAGCTCTCTACCGGGCTGGCGCAGGGCAAAATTCCTCAGGGGGCCACCGAGCCGATGAAAACCCTGGGGATCCCCTTACGCGAATATGGCGAACGCAGTGAATTTGAGCAGAAGGTCATCCGCTACATCTCGCCCAACCTGCGCAGCCGCCATACCGGAGCCAGCTTTACCCCCCTCGATCAGCTTGAAGGGGTAATCACTCCCAGCTCGCTGCATTTCGAGCGGCACCATTCTGGGGTGCCCAACGTGAATCCTGCCGAGTATCGGCTGGTGGTGCATGGCCTGGTGAGCCGGCCCCTGATCTTCACGCTGCAAGACCTCAAGCGCTTTCCTTCGATTACCCGCACCTACTTCATCGAGTGTGCGGGCAATGGGCAGAATGGCTACCGTAACCCCCCCGACATGACCCTGACGGCTACCCGCAGCCGGGGACTGGTGTCCACCTCCTCCTGGACCGGGGTGCCGCTCTCGATCCTGCTGAAAGAGGCTGGGATCAAAGAAGGAGCCCGCTGGTTGATCCCCGAGAGCCAGGACGCGGCAGCCTACATCCGCAGCCTGCCCCTGGAAAAGGCTCTGGAAGATGTGCTGGTGGCCTACGCTCAGAACGGAGAGGCCATCCGGCCCGAGCAGGGGTATCCGGTGCGGCTGGTAGTACCCGGCTGGGAGGGCAGTATTCAGGTCAAGTGGCTACGCAGAATAGAGCTCACCGATACCCCGGTGATGAGCAAAGACGAGACCTCCGAGTACACCGATGTAATGGCGGACGGCAAGATCTGGGCCTTCACCTGGCTAATGGAGCCACAGTCCATCATCACCTACCCCTCGGGACTACAGCAGATTGAACGGGGCTTCCACGAGATTCGCGGGCTGGCCTGGAGCGGGTTTGGCCGGGTTAGGCGGGTGGAGGTCTCGCTGGATGGGGGTCGGAACTGGAAACGGGCTGCGCTCGAGCCCGCCCCCGACCCGCTCTCGGCAGTGCGCTTCAAAGTCAACTGGGCCTGGGATGGACGCGAGACGGTCATCATGAGCCGGGCCACCGATGAGAAGGGCAACACCCAGCCCACCCAGGAGGAGTTCTTTACCCGGTGGGCCCGCAACAACCGCTACCATTACAACGCCATCCAGGCCTGGCGGATCGGGGCCGATGGCAGGGTCGTGAACGGCGACCGAACCCTGGCCGGGGCTCCGGCTCAACTCGGCGCAGCGGGCCGGGGCGGTTGTGGAGGTGAGTCCTGATGCGACACCAATGGCTTTCCGTTGCAGTTCTGGCCCTCTCGGCCCTGGTGCTGGCCCAGGGGCGCTACCAGATCGGCACACCCCTAACCGAACAGGAAGTGCAGCAGTGGAATATCCGGCCCTCAATCCTGGCCAACGGGGTAGGTCTGCCCCCCGGCCAGGGCACCGTGGATGAAGGCGCAAAGGTCTATACCGCCCACTGCGCAAGCTGCCACGGCGCTACCGGCGAGGGCGGGGCCTTTACCCGACTGGTCTCCGAGCCCTTCCCCATCACCCTAGAAGTGGACTCGGTGGATTTTGCCGTTGGTAACTACTGGCCGTATGCCACCACCCTCTTCGATTACACCCGCCGGGCCATGCCCTTTGCTACGCCGGGCATCCTGTCCGACAGCGAGGTGTATGCGGTGGTGGCCTACATTCTCTATCAGAACGGGGTAACTGACGGAAGCGAGCCCATGAACGCGCAGACCCTGCCCAGGGTGCAGATGCCGGCCCGGACGCTCCTGCAGCTCGACCCCGGTACGCAAAAGCGGTTCCCCTGGCTCAAACTCCCCTGAGGTTATCGCATGGATCGTCGTAATTTTCTAGACCTGCTGGCAAAAGGAACTTCTCTGGGACTACTGCTGAAGCTTTCGCCTTTGGGAATGCTCGAGTTCGTCCAGGCCCAGAGCAGCGCAAACCCTTTCAGAAGGGCCTTGCTGGTAGACAAAGCGGGCAGTCCGATCAAGCTGAACACTCTAAAACCCCACGAGCCTTTCGTATTTGCCTACCCTTTCGCCGCCACCCCCAATATCCTGGTCAATCTGGATGTGGAGCTTACCCCAGTAGATGTGCGGATGCCGGATGGCAGTAGCTACCGCTGGCCGGGCGGGGTGGGCCGACGCAGAAGTGTGGTGGCCTACACCAGCATCTGTCCACACACCTTCAGCTATGCGGCTCCCACTCTAGGGGCGATGGGCTACCGCCAGCCTGAGGGCGGACGGGGTCCCCGGATGGTTTGCTGCGCCCACCTTTCGGCGTTTGATGTAAGCAGAGGTGGTGAGGTCAGGGGTGGCCCTGCCCCTCATGCGCTGGCCGCAGTCTCGCTGGAGTACGATGCTGCCAGGGACGAAGCCTATGCCGTGGGCTTTCTGGGCAACCCCCAGTTCGATGCCTTTTTCCGTGAGCACAACCAGGCTCTGCGGGGTCTGTTCCGCACCACTGCCCGGGCTCGAGAGGAAGTTGCCAGAGCAACCACCATCCCTTACGCTGAACACACCAGGGTTCCCACCACCTGCCCGGTGGTGGGATAG
>NZ_CALMCQ010000476.1 GCF_937863175.1 uncultured Meiothermus sp.
GAAGTGGGATGCCAAAGGCGTTGTATCTGATGGTACGTTTTTGATAGGTTTAAACGTCTGAACAAATCGAATCCGGTATAACGGGCACAGGAGGAGATCACGGTAATTTTGTACGTACTCGAGAGGCCAGTTGCGCTCTTTGTGACTGGAACCGGCCAGCTCTACCGCCCGCTACAAAAGCAGTCGTAGCCGGGCTGGCATTTCGCGATCAACCGCGACGGGTTGGATTGGCGGTGAGCTGGAGTTCGATCCTGAAAGTTTGGTTGCCACGCCGCACCGTCAGGGTTACGTGGTCACCTACCTCTTTGCTGCGGATGTAGCGCTGGAGCTGGGTGACATCGTTGAAGGTTCGTCCATCGGCTTCGAGGATTACGTCAAAGTCGTAGACTTCCTGACCGTTCTCTCGGCGAATCACAAAGCCACGCAAGCCAGCCCGCTCGGCAGCTCCCCCACGCAACAGTCCCCGGATCAGGACTCCTTCCTTAGGGATGCGCAAAGTAGTGGCGGTATCATCATCAATCTGGAAAAGCTGCACCCCGATATAGGGCACGTCGCGTTTGCGCCCTGCACGGAGCTGACCGATCACATCCCCCAGGCCCAGCAGTGGGGACAAATAGCTCTCGAAGACGCCATCCGGCTGACCAATTGCTACCACCACCGCGACAGCTCGCCCAGCCTGGTTGATCACCGGGCCGCCCGAGTCGCCAGGGGCCAACGGGATGGTGGTGGAGACGGCGATGGAGTTGAAGAAAGGGAAAATGTCGCGCTCGACGGTGTTGACTAGTCCGTAGCGCGGGGCCATGAAATCGCCCCTCGAGTTCCCTACTGCCAGCAAGGGCTCTCCTATGCGCGGGCCCTGGGTGGTCTCGAGTTGCAAGAAGGGTACCGGAGCACCCACCCTGGCCCGCAAAATGGCGATATCGCGGAACTCATCGTAGCCCACCAGTTCGGCAGGAAAAGATACGTTACTGGAATTAACTACCCGAAAACTGCGGGTGTCCTCAATCACGTGATAGGCAGTCATGACCAAGCCTTCTGCGCTGATAAAAAAGCCCGAGCCGGTGCCCTCTGGAACTGTTTCGATACGTACAGTCGCTGGGAGGACGCGGGTATAAACCTGCTCGAGGGCAGTTCGAATTTCGGCGGTCAGGGTTCGGGGAGTCTGTACCGGTTGAGCATGGATCACCGCAGCCAGTATGCCAAGATAGGCCACTATCGCAAGGATCAACCAAGAACGCCGCATCTGCAATCTCCTGTGGGTGCGCTACTGCTCCGGTAACGTAATTTCCGACTCGGACTCCGACCCTCAAACAGCGGGATTTGCTTTGGAGCGGCTGGTTCCGGGGTTCTCATCGCATACCGATTATGTTTTTACCAAACCACTCGCACGCTCCTACGAAAAATAGGGTAGCCCATGGGTACCAAATTTCGATACTGGAATGCACACTTTTTTCTCTCATCTTATTCAACAATAAAACCCCCTCCGCGCGGAGGGGGTTTTATTGTGGGGACTTAACGGCTGCGAAGACCGCGATTAATCTCCTCTACCATTGCGGCCACTATGCGGGGCACATCGGTGTCGCCTCTCTGAACAGCCTGGGAGAGGGCATTCCCCCAGGGCCCCCACACCTTACCCATCTCGGGGATGTTGGGCATGGGCGAACCCAGGGCGATGGTGGCCGAGAAACCAACCACAACCGGGTCGTTGCGGAGTTGTTGTACAGCTCGCATGGAAACCGGCAGGCGGCCTCCAGCCCGGTTGAAGGCCACCTGGTTCTGGGTGGTGACCAGCAGCTTGGCAAAGTTGGCGGCGGCGGCCTTGTTGCGCGAGTAGGCGTTCATGGCCACGCCCTGTACCCCGACAAACGGACGCCACTGCTGGCCTCCAGGAGGGTTGGGCATGGGTGCGATACCAAAGTCAATATTGGCCTTCTTGTACTCGCCAATCGCCCAGGGACCGTTGAGAATCATGGCCAGGGCGCCTTCCTTAAAAGCGCTGTCGGCCACCCCGTAGTCCACCCCCTCGGGAATCAGGCGGTGGCGGAAGCGCAGATCCCGGATAAAGCTCACCGCACGGTTGCCCGCATCGCCCCCCAGGCGCACCTGGCTGGCATCTACCCCCTGGGCTGTACGGCCAAACACGGAGGCTCCATAAGCAGTAAACCAGCCATAGTTGAAGTAAGGGTTGCCCAGGTCATACAAGAAGCCAAAGGAGGTTCCCCTGGTGTTGTCCTGGGCGATTTTAAGGAACTCATCCCAGGTTTTGGGAGCCTCCCTGACCAGCTTTCTGTTGTAAATAAGGGCTACCGACTCGGCAAACATAGGCAGTGCAAAGAGTTGATTGCGGAAGGTTAAGGCCTCCACAGCGACTTCAGAGAGATCCTGGATAAAGCCTCTGGTAGCGTATCTCCCCATGGGCTCGAGCACGCCCGCCGCAGCCATGGCGCCCACCCAGTCGTGGGGAATGCTCACCACCAGATCGGCAGCCTGGCCCTGGGGGGCCCCCAGAATGAACTTGTTCTGGATATCGCCAAAGGGCACTTCAACGACATCTATTTGGGTTCCACTGCTTCTAGCAAAACTGGCAGCCGTCTGCTTGAGCCAGGCCAACTCTGGGCCGCCATAGTGTGTCCAGACCGTGAGCCGGCCCTGGGCCATAGCCGAGCCCACCAAACCCAGGGCCGCTACGGCTGCGATTAAGAGACTTTTTTTCATATCCTCCTCCTAGTTTCAAGCCACACCCTAAACCGTTAGCCAAAATATGGCTTGCATTAACCTCGACAGCAGTCTCTGGCAGCGTTTCCACGATGTTCTCAACGTTATTTTAAGTCAATCTGCCTTCTGCGTCTAGTTGTATCTTACTATACTCTTTGACCAGGTAAAGAGCCTGGATTCATCCCGGGATATGGTTAAGGCCCGGATCAATGTATGCGTGCCTGAGTGGTTTTTCGATGGATCTAAGGTGGAGACCGCAGGGAAATGCATCGAGGACAATTGTCCGTAGTACCTCGAGCTAGCTCTCGAAGCAAGCCTGTATGGGAACCCCTCTCCCACTCACTTCCTTGGCGGTCGGTCTGGGCGCAACTCCAGCCGGCCGGGAAGGATCCGTTGATCGCTTTCTAGCAGGTATGGCACGGCCTGGGCAGTGTCCTGCGGCCAAATTTTCTATCAGGCTTCCCTAACTAGGGGCAACTTTTCTGCGCAGAATAAAAATACCCAATGGTGTGCAATAACGGGGGGCGAGCACAAGGCTCGCCCACACGGTTTACCAGCCCTTATCTGGGTTTATAGATGTCCACGCCACCGGCTTTTTCCAGGCTCTGCATGAGGAACTGGGTGGTAACCAGAGGTTTGCTGTTGGCATCGCCCGGCAGCGTACCAGCAAAGACCTCCAGGACATCGGCATAGCCATCGCCATCGGAGTCTTTCATGGCTTTGAGGGCTTCGTAGAGGGCATCCCCAATGTTGCCCTTGAAGTTGGCCCGCACCTCATTCCCAAAGGGGTTCCAGGGAGCGCCGCCATTGGCATTCACATGGCAGTACTGACAGCTTGCCGTCCGTACATCTCCACGATCCGCCACGAGGTTGAACTGATTGATGGCTTGAAGCCGATAGGGTGGACGAGCAGTAGCATAAGGCATCCATACAACTACCAGTGCCAGAACCAAAAAACCAACCTTGCGCATAGTTGCCTCCTTTTAGGGTTGCACCGTGATTCTACCGTTCATAGTGGTGGCGTGGCTACCCACTCCACAGATGTATTCGACTTCGCCCACGATATTGAAAACCACCTTTTGGCTCTGATCCCGGGTCAGAATTGCCGTATTAAAAGCTAGATTGCTGGGCGCGCCTGGACGACTTTGAGCATTGTGAACGCTGTTGGCATCGTCGTTGACAAATTCTACACAACCTCCCGCCTTGACACTCACATTAGCGCTGTTGGAATTGGCTAGTCTAAATCCAGTCTGGGTACTAACCATCCGCACCACCTGACACGCGCCGGGGTTCGGGTTGGTGAATTCTCCACAGGAGACCAACCATAGCAGCAGGGGCATCAGGCCAGTAATTCGCATGACCTTAACCTACACAAACCCCTCAGGGCAAGGGTGGGCGTAGGAAAGCAGAACCCTTTAACTCCACTTAATCCACAGCCTCAAACTACCGGCACTATCCACAACAAACCAAAGAGGCCCTGTACCAGCACAGTACTGGAATCCGTCAACATCGTCTCATGGCATGACCTCCAACCCTAGCTACGCAAAAGTAGCGGGGTTGGATTCAAAGCCGGGTGGAGACCCTGGTGGTTAGGACGGTGGCCGTAGAGGGTGCACCCAGGTATGGAACTGGGGCAGCATAGGGGCCGTTTTCAAAGTTACCAGGAAAGCTGTCCATCTGAAAACTCCCCCGGAAATAAAAATTGTGAACTTTGCACAGATGAGTCAAACCCACGGGGCCTTCGATGCTCGACCTCAAACCTTCGACCCCCACGCGACATTCTCGACGGGCGAACAACGGTACAAACACCCAATTGCCCGTGCGCTCGCATTCAAATTCCAATAGGTCGGCTGCTTTTACTCTTGAATGGGCTGCTCTTTGCGCGGTAGGCCAAATTTGTGGGCCTCGAGCAGAGTTTTGAGGGCTTTGCCCCGGTGGGAGTAGGCCGCTTTTTGCTCGAGCGGCATCTCGGCAAAGGTCTTTCCTGCTTCGGGCAGGTAAAACAAGGGGTCGTAGCCAAAGCCCCACTCCCCCCTGGGAGCCTCGAGGATTTCACCCTCGGTCTCGCCACGGTAGAGTTCCATGTAGCCATCTGGATAGGCGATTACCACCACGGCCACAAATCTGGCCCTGCGCTCGCTGGCCGGAATTCCCTTGAGGCGCTCGAGTAAATACACATTCCGCTCCATATCGGTTTTCTTGTTGCCATAGCGGGCCGAGTACACCCCAGGCTCCC
>NZ_CALMCQ010000477.1 GCF_937863175.1 uncultured Meiothermus sp.
CCCGTCGCCAGGTTTCTCAGGATCAGGCTCATGGCTCCCCCATAAGTTTTCTTCCACTCCGCGCTATCCCCTTGCAGCAGGTCGCCGGCCCTGACCAGCCGCCGCTCCGATAAAAAGGGCAGCAGAGCAGCCCGGGCCCCCAAAACCTCCACTACTCCGCCCTGTTCGGCAAAGCGCAGGTTGCCAAACACGGTGGCCCCGGTGAGTGAGAGCAGGGGCGAGAGGGCCTCGAGGCGTTCGCGGCTGTCGTGGTTGCCCGCTATCACCAGCGCAGGCGTCTTTAGCTCTCGCAAGCCCACAAAAAACTCAAATGCAGCAGTCTCGGCCTCGGTAGACACGATGCTTCGGTCAAAAAGATCACCCGCCACCAGAACCAGATCTATCCGCTCAGACCGCACCAGCCCCAGCAACCCCTGCAAGGCTTGCCGAATTTCGGCGGTGCGCTCTCGCCCCTTCAAGATTTTGCCGAGGTGCCAGTCTGCTGTATGCAGAATTCGCATAGGCTGATTGTACTTTAGATGTCGCAGGTCTTGGATCGCAGGTCAAATAAAGGCCGAAGGCTGAAGGCCTAAGGCTTTAGGCTATCAGCTATCGGCTATCGGCTCAGGGTGGTTCTCAGACCACCGCCATTGGCTTCTCCACAGGCTTTTCGGCCAGGGCGGCCTTGGTGCTCTCGATGGCGACCTCGAGCATGTCGTCAGTGGGTTCCTTGACGGTGAGCATCTGGAACTTGAAGCCCAGCCAGCGGAAGAACCTCGAGACCGGGTCGTGGTGTACAGCCGAGTAACGCAACACCTCAAACGACAGGGCTGCCACCACCGGAATCATCAGCAGGCGTGGGAAAATCCAGTACCAGGCCACCGTGAGGGGCGGGAAGAAGCTATACACGAACACCCCCACTACTGCGGTAAAGGCAATGAAGCTGGTGCCGCAACGGGGGTGGTAGGCCGGCTGGATCCGCACATTTTCCACTGTTAGCTCGAGGCTCTTTTCATGGGCCGCAATGGCTTTGTGTTCGGCCCCGTGATACATGAAGAATCGCTGCATGTCCTTCATTCGACCGATAAAGATCAGATAGCCAATAAGAATCACCATCTCGAACAGGCCAGCCAGCATATAAAACAAAAGGCGAAAACGCTCCTCGTCCACCAGCAAACCCGCTAGCCGCGCCGGTAACCAGACAAACAGTGCCAGGCCGATTACCAGCGAAACCGCCAGGGTGCCGTACATGGCCAGTCCCGAGACTTTCTCCTCTTCTTCTCCCGCCAGCTCGCCACTGCGCGAGAGCGATTTGTAGGAGATGCTCATGGCATCCCACAGTGCAACCACTCCACGGATCAGGGGCAGGCGGGCCCAGGGGTACTTTTTGGTAAGGGCTACTTCCTCGTGTCGCTCTACATGAATCTGGCCGCTGGGCAGCCGTACTGCCAGTGCCCAGGCATCGG
>NZ_CALMCQ010000478.1 GCF_937863175.1 uncultured Meiothermus sp.
GGGCCGTGGACGAGTTCGATGCTGGGCGGCAGCAGGTCTTGCAGGCCGAAGCGGTAGATGGAGTGGGTGTGCCCCCCGCAGACCTCCATGATGCGGTAGTGTCGGCCAGGATCGGCGAGGCGATTGATTTCCTCGGCCGCTTTCTCGATGAGTCTGGGGTCGCGGAACTCATCTACATATTTCATAACCGTTCCTCCAGGCGCGAGATCGCCACGCCCATGTGAACCAGAAGCGCGTCACCTACCTTCGCTTCGGGAAAGAAGTCAATAGCAACCGTGGCTCGCTGCCCAGTGCGGTCTTCAACCACCGCATCGTTGCCGGTTAACGTGATGACCTGCACCGGCACCGCCACGTCGCCGCAGGTGGTGCAGCCATCTTGATCAAGGGTGCAACTACCGTAGAGCAACAGGTCAGTTTTCGACATGGGGACTTCGCTCCTGATCCTTGGGGGCTTCGTCGGCAAACTGGTAGCCTTCCAGTTCTTCCAGCGCGGCCTCGGCCTCGCCGAGCATGGTCATGAATCTGAGCTGATCGTGGGCTTCTTGCTCGCTTATCTTGCTCATAGCAAACCCCACATGGATCAAGACCCAGTCTCCCAGCACGAGTTGTTCCTGGGAAAGCAAATCCATATTGACCTGGCGGCGCACCCCCGAGACCTCGACGGTAGCGAAGTGGCGGAACTCGTCCTGGAATTGAACGATCTTACCGGGAATGGCAAGACACACAGCAGCAACCTCCTTAGAATTATCCTGAACTTTACCATATGCATGGTCAGACCAGAGCCTAGCATCAGAGGTTTCTGGTGGCAACAGGACGTTTGCCCTGTTGCTAAGATTAGCTCAAGGATGCTCGAGGCTTTCTTCTCACAAAACCACCGTATCTCTGCCCCACGGCTGGGCAAGGAGTGGTCTCTCGAAGAGCAGTCCACCCGTCGCACTACCCGGGTGATGGCCCGTCTGACGGTGCCGGGGCAGTTCGCTTTTTTTGTTGCCGAGGATAGCCAGGTGGAAGTACCACAGCAGCCTGAGGCATGGGCCCGGATGCGGCAGGCTGAATATGCCCAGAATTACCAGGCCGTAAACTGTAATTATCGTGAGTCAGTATCCAGAGACGGGGTGCGCTGGCTCGAGGTCTCCCTGGAAATCACCCTCCATGCCCGTCTGGCACCCCTGAACAAGCTCGAGCGCATCGCAGTGGTTGGCAGCCACCGCCTGATTCTGAGCGTGGAGGCTTCTGCTAAAGATCTGAGGAAATTCTGGCTCGAGGCCCAGCAATGGTTCGACGAGGTGCAGTTCGCAGTCCTGAAGGGAATTGAATCCTGAACCCGCTGCTACCCGAGAGGCAGACCGGGGCTCGGGATCATGGCCAGAACCCCCGGGCCCTGAACCAGACGAGGCGTTCGCAAAAAAGTCCGATAAGGTTGCTTAAACTTCACGGGAGGCCGTTAGCGTTTTCATAAGCTAGCTTATATAACCCGTCCAGAACTCCTGTATCGTCAAAACATCCCTTGTAATTCCACACTTAGTCCAGGTATCCTGAAGCAATTCAATAGCTTTGCGGGTTGCGTCCTGTCTTCCCCAACCCAACCCGCTTTTTGGCAGTGTGGAGGCATATAATGCAACGAATCGCTATTTCTGGCAAGGGCGGCAGCGGAAAAACTACGATCTCGGGAACCCTGGCGCGCCTGGCGGGGCGGCGGCTGGGCCGCGTTTTAGCGGTGGATGGCGACCCCAATCCCAACCTCGGACGGGCTATGGGGGTGCAGCATGACGGGGTGTGGCCGCTGCTACCCACCAGCCTGATGAAGGTCGAGGAGGTTGACGGCAGACGGGTTTCCCGGCTGGCCCTGCCGGTGCAACAAATTCTCACCGAGCACACCGTGGCTGGGCCGGACGGGGTACAACTCCTGGCCCTGGGCGAGGTGGACGAGCCCGGCAAGGGTTGTCTGTGCAGCCGCCACGGCATGGTGCGCGAGATCGTGGGGGCTGCGGTCGAGGAGTCCAACCAGGCAGTGGTTCTGGACATGGAGGCTTCCCTGGAGCACATGCGGCGCGGCACCGTGCGCCACGTAGACAAGCTACTGGTGGTGACCGAGCCCTACTACCGTGCCCTGGAGTCTGCGGGGCGATTAATAAAACTGGCTCGAGAAATGGGCCTAAAGGAAATCTACGGCGTCGCCAACAAGGTGCGCACCCCTGCGGAAGAGCAAGTGGTTTTGAGCTATTTCAAGAGCCTCGAGACCCCGGTGATCGCAGTCATTCCTTTCGACGAGACGGTGACGGCGGCTGACCTGGAAGGAAGGCCAGTGCTCGATTATGACCCCCAGGCCCCCTCGATGCGGGCGGTGGCGGGAATGCTGGATCGGCTGATGGCCTAGGAGGATACTGTGGTAAAGGAACCCATGAGCAGCGGCCAGGCCGGAAGTCCGACCCCCCTGACGGGACTCGAGGACGCACTGACCGGCCTCTCCAGGAAGTACAAAGAAGTTCACGCCTTCTGGATGGCGGGCATGAGCTGCGACGGCTGCACCATTGGGGTCGCGGGAGCTACCAGGCCCTCGGTCGAAGACCTCCTGACCGGGCGACTGCCGGGCTTGCCCAAAATCATCCTGCACCACCCGGTGCTGGCGGTGGAGGCCGGCCACGACTTCATGGAGTGGTTTTACAAAGCTTGGAAAGGTGAGCTGGACGCACCTTATGTGATTCTGCTCGAGGGCTCTGCGCCCGACGAGGCGCTCAACAGCAGCACCGGCGGCTACTGGTCGGGCCTGGGAGCGGAGACCTCCGACGGCGACGTATGGAAAGCCCAACCGGTTCCAACCATGGAGTGGGTCAGGCGGCTGGCCCCTGGCGCGGCGGCGGCTATAGCCGTTGGCACCTGCGCTACCTGGGGCGGCATCCCCGCAGCAGCGGGTAACCCCACTAACTCGATGGGGCTGATGGACTACCTGGGCAAGGACTACCGCAGCGTGCTGGGCTTGCCGGTTATCAACATCCCTGGCTGTTCACCGCTGGGCGACAACATTACCGAGACCATCGCCGCCGTGCTCATGTTCCTGCAGGGTATGGGGCCGCTGCCCGAATTTGATGAGCTGGGCCGCCCGGCCTGGCTGTTCCGCGAGACCGTTCACCGGGGCTGTACAAGGGCGGGCTACTACGAGGAGGGCACTTTTGCCAAACAGTACGGCGACCGCGAGTGCCTGGTAGAGGTGGGCTGCTGGGGGCCGGTGGTGCAGTGCAATATCGTCTCCCGAGGGGCCATCAACAATTCGGGCGGCTGCATGAAGGCCGGAGGCATCTGCATTGGCTGCACCATGCCGGGCTTCCCCGACAAGTTCGCGCCCTTTTACGCCGAGCCGCCAGGAGCCAAGTTTTCGGGGACGATCTCGCGCGCTTCAGGCACCTTCGTCTCCACTCTGCGCCGCCTCTCGCAACGCCAGGCCAATCTGACCGAGCGCTGGAAGAAGACCGGCGTACCCTCGGGCTGGGGCGAGGTCGCGCCGCAAACTGCGGTGGACAAGGTTTATAGCTTCTTCTACGAGATTGTTCAGTACCGAAGCTCGCAGAAGCCCGGTACCAGAAAGGTCTGAGCTTATGATCTGGTTTGCCCTTGCGATGCTGATCGTGGCCGTGGTGGCGGCCCTGCTGATCTGGATTCTGACCGAGGCCAGGGGAATTCGCACGGCTGCGGTTCGCGCCCTGAACGCGGCGGTCGCGGTGGAGGAGCGCACCAAGGTGCTGTGGAAAATCCCCGAACTTAACCAGCTCCTGGACACCGGCTACGGCGTGGTGTCCAGGGTTGCCGACAAGGCCCACCAGGCCGCCGATGCAGTTGATCCCCCTGGCAGGAAGGCCGACAACGGCCAACACCATCTGCCCGATGGGAGGAGAGCATGATTACTTGGCTGGTTCTCCTGGTAATTGGCCTCGTCGTTGTTGGGGTTGTGGGCTGGCTGCTGAATGCAATCCTGAAGGAAGCCCGAACCATCGAGAAGGGCGCAGGCGCAATCTGGGACGGCGGCAAGCGTATCGCCAACAACACCGTGCACGTTCCCGACCTTATCCGCACCAACCATTTCGTGGGCAGAATCCTGGCCGGAGTGCCCGGACTGCACGGCGACCTCGAGCGCATCCGCAAGCATGCCGAAACCTGCCCGGGCTGCCCGCAGTGCGTGGTGGGGGGCAGGCTATGAGCAACTGCTTTTCTCCGCTCGGAAATCCACAAGCCGAAAGCATGAAGTCCTCCCCCCTTGTGGGGGAGGGTAGGGTGGGGGGTCGGGCGCGAAGCGACCGTGCGTCACGCAGAACTCGCTTCGCTCGCACCCCCTCCCCAGCCCTCCTAGCGCTAGAGCGTCGTCAAGGGGGAGGGAGCTTAAGCCTCGAGCGATCCAAATTTCGGGAATTTGTCGGAGTGCGCAACGTATGACTACTTTCTTAGCCCTACTCACACTCTTGCTCTTTGCACTATTCGCGGGGGTGCTGGTCTACTTCCTGACCCGCATCGCGCAGACCCTCGAGGCCATCGGTTCTCGAGAGCCCTCCACCATTGGGCGGCGCAGCGCGTACCCCAGCTACCTGGCGCGCATCGCGCTGGGTGTGACTGCCATCGAAAAGGAGGTCTCGGCGCTCGGCCCCCAGGCGACCAGGCTGAACGAGGGCCTGGGCGGGCTGGCGGGTGGGCTTGAAGCCCTCAAAGACTCGGTCGTCGGCACCCTCAAGGCTGTCGAGAAGCAGGGAGGTGCCTGATGGAAGGTGCATATATCGTCTGGGGAATCGGTCTGGCGATCGCCTACCTGGCGGTTCCGCTCCTGCTCTGGCTGTTGCTGCGAATCTGGCGGGCAGCCTGGAAGATCGAGTACTATGCCAGGATCACCCACCGTTCTACCCAACAAATCGTGCAACACCTGAACCACATCCCTGCCCTCGACACCACCGAGGCCGGGCTGAAGGGCGCGAACGCGCTGGGCAAGGAGGTGGCCGCCGGGGCCGAGGCCCTGACCGCCCTGCTGGCCCGCCGGGCCGGAGGTAAGTCATGAGCCTTCATGCCCTCCTGACCATAATTTGGGTCGCGGCGGTGGTGCTGGTGCTGGCCCTCGCGGTGATCAGCACCGGGCTGGCGCTGCGTCGAGCAAAGCTGCACCTCGAGGGCGTGGCTGATGATCTGGAAAAAGTGGCTGGACAGGCCAAACCCTTAGAGCCCAAACTGACCTCCATCCTGGGCGAGTTGCAGGGCGTGGCTGGTTCGCTGATCCGGGTAGACGCCGGGCTGGGCAAGATTCTCGAGGTCATTGGCGGCCTGGTGCGCAGGTAGGAGGAAGTCACATGTGTTTTCAATATCTCCCCATCGAGTTCGACGCATCGGGCAGGGCCCGACTCAAAGATGACGTGCGCGACCCCTACGGCTACCAGGTGACCGACCTGGGGGCCAACGAGGACAGGCTCAAAGAACTGCTGGCCCGCAACGGCTTTATCAGGTCGGTGGACTACGACCCGGTGACCCGCGTAGCGGGAGCGCTGGCCTTTCACAGCGTGGTGGACTTGGAGAACCGCACCGTGCTGTCGGCCAACTCGATGGCAACGATTTTCCGGGGCTACGAGGTGATCCTGAAGGGGCGCGACCCCAGAGACGCGATCTTCATCTCCTCGAGGGCCTGCGGCGTATGCGGCGGGGTTCACGCCACCGTGAGCGCGGAGGCCCTCGAGATGGCCTTCGACATCCGCCCACCCAGGCTGGGCATCCTGCTGCGCAACCTGCTGCTGGGGCTCGAGTACCTCTACGACCACCCCCTCCACCTGTTCCTGCTGGCTGGGCCGGACTATTCGGAGTCGCTGATTCGGGCCACCAACCCCAGCCTGTGGGACAAGGCCCGCAAGACCCTGGCCCCCCGCGCCGAGCACCACGGCTACGGCACCATGGCCGAATTGCTCACCGACATGAACCCGCTCACCGGGAGCCTGTATCTGGAAGCCCTGCACATGACCCGCGTAGCCCGCGAAGCCTATGTGGTGATCGGCGGTAAATACCCCCACCCCGAGACGGTGGTGCCCGGCGGCATCAGCGCCACGGTCAGCTTGCAGATGATGAACGAGGTCTACCAGCGCCTCCAGCAGTTTTTCGACTACTCCAAGAAGGTGGTGGCGATCTGGGAGGACATCACCCAGTTCTTCTACGAGGCCGACCCCAAATACCAGCAGTGCGGAACCCGGCCCGCCAATTTGATTGACACGGGGGTATGGGACGACCCCGAGACCTACGACGCCAGCTACAAGAACATCGAGACCTGGGGCAACCGCCGCTGGTCGGTTCCAGGAGTCATCATCGGCGGCAAGCAAGTTACCACCAGCCTGCAAAACATCAACATTGGCCTCGAGGAGTTCATCGAGCGCTCCTACTACCACGACGCCGCCGGCAACCGCTTCCCCACCGACCCCCTGGGCGCACCGCTCTCGCCCAACCACCCCTGGAACCGCGAGACCAAGCCGCGCCCCGGCCCCCAGAACTGGAAAGACCGCTACTCCTGGAGCACCACCCCCCGCTGGGACAGGCAGTCCTGCGAGGCCGGTGCGTATGCCCGGGTCTGGAACGCCGCCGCCGCCAACAAGCTCCCCTACCGCCGCTTTATCGAGCCCACCGGCCAGAGTCTCAAGATTCTGGTTCCCGAAGGCAAGCGCCCCGAGCAGGTACTCGAGTGGCACATCCCGCAGGTCTGGAACGCCTTCGAACGCAACCTGGCCCGGGCTTACTGCATCCCCTTTAGCGCAATGGCCGCGATGGACAACTGGCTAATGGCGATGGAATGCCTCAAGCAGGGCGACACCGACGTGGCGACTCCCTTTGAAATCCCCCGCAAAGGTACTCATATTGGCGCGGGCTTCTGGGGCGCGGGCCGGGGCTTCCTGACCCACCACATCGTGGCCGACAACGGGGCCATCACCAACTATCAGATCCTCACCCCCTCCACCATCAACGCCGCCCCCCGCGACCCCTGGGGCCACCCCAGCCCCTACGAGGAGTCGGTGATGAAGACGCCCATTCTCGAGGAGTTCGACAAGCCCGACAACTACACCGGCATAGACCTCCTCCGGGCCATCCGCAGCTTCGACCCCTGCATGCCCTGCACCACCCACATCATGGTGGACAAGCACGATCTGGTGATTACGAGGGAAGTCAACACCTGCGGTTGTGGAGTTTAGACCATCACCAAGGGGCTTTGCCCTCAGACAACTGATCTTTAGGATTGTCTGAGCAACGGGACAAAACCCTCAGTCAGGAAATGTGAGTCGTAGGCCAGCGCTTCGGAGAGACCCCGATCCCGCATCACGCCGATGCTCACGCAGTCGGTGAGGCTGTAGCCCTGATCTTTGCGCTTGCGGTATAGCGCAAGCCCGTTGACGAGGTGGAGCTTGCCGGTGACTACCAGTTCGGTGTAGGGGTCGGCAATCAATTGCTGGGCCGGGTATACCGCCTCCTCCCGCAGGGCTTGACCACGCTCTGCGAAATAGTTAAGGGTCTCTACCAGAACCAAGTCGGTGGTGATTATGGCGAACTGCCCGAGCTGGGCGGTAACTGCAAAGGCTTTGAGGTGCAGGCTGTCCCTTTTGTTGATCAGGGCTATCCGGTAGCCTGTATCCACGAAAACCGCTCTCACCTCTTTTTGCGGCTCCCGTAGAGGTAGTGGTCGTGGTTGGTCGCACCATCGGTAGGAGCCTGTTGCAACTCCGCGGAGGGGATCTTCCTGGCCCGCGCCGCGATGGCCAGCAGCATAGCTCCGGCACCCTCTGGCTTCCTGGTTTTCTTGGCTCTAACCGCAGTTGCCATGTCTCGAGGATAGCATATGCTCCACCCCAAACCCTGATCGCCGGGGTAGATCATCGTTTCTGGCACGATCACTTGACTAGCTTCCTCGTCCTGAAAAGGGCTCGCCGACTGCTACATTGAGACTATGGCTGCGCGTCTGCCAAAACTGAGCGAGGAAGCCCTCAGGCGCATTGCCGAGGCCAGCCGGGTGAGGGGCTCACCCCCGATGACTACGTGCTCAAGTTTGTGCCTGCTGTGTCCAGAAAAGCCCAAAAACGCCTTAGCGAGAAAGAGGCAAACCGGCTTGTCGACGAGGCCGTGCGAAAACATCGGGCTGGCAAAGCTTACCAAAAAAGGGTGCAGCTCGAGGCGGATTCGATGACCGCTGCCGAAGCCGAAACGCGATTCACCCAGCGCAAGGGGGGGCTGTCCGAGCGCGAGGCGGGGCGCATAGCAGACACGGCATTGGCAAAGGTGCGGAGCCGCGGGAAATGACCCGGCCTAAGGCCGTTCTCGACACCAACATTTACATTCGCGCACTGCTCTCACCCACCGGTGGGAGCAGTAAGCTATTGAATCTGTGGCTGCAAAAACGCCTGACCTTATTCACCTCAAAACTCCAAATCGCTGAGCCGAAAGAGACGGTCAACGTCATCAACGAGGAGGGCAGGGCAAGCATCTCGGAGGACGACTTTGCCGCGCTGCTCAATTTGCTGGAAAACAGGGGAAATTTGGTACCTTCAACCCGGCAGAACAAGGTCTCGCCCGACCCCGACGACGACTGGATGATCGGAATTGCCATCAAAGCCGGGGCCAACCTGCTGGTGACGGAGAACCCAAAGCACGTTTACCAGGCCATCATGCCCAGGAACCCGCCGATCAAGGTATTGAGCATCAAAGACGCTTTGAAGTGGTTGACCTCCAAAGCAAAAGTCTAAAAGCTGCCATTTGTACCGAGGGTTTATAATGGCTCCATGCCACAGGCCAGAACCCTGATCGCCGGGGTCGGTCACCGCTTCTGGCGCGACCGCTCGGCGGGGCCGGAGTTCTGTGACCGGCTGGGGAGGCTCGAGTGGCCCCCGCACGTCACCGTGGCCGACTACAGCTTCGGTGCCATTCCGATGATGTTCCAGCTTCAGGACGATCAGTACCAGCGGGCGCTGTTCGTGGCCTCCGAGGCCAGGGGCCGCAAGCCGGGGACGCTGCGGCTTTACCGCGCCGACCCCGAGCTGCCCAAGACCATGGATGTGTTCCAGGAGTACATGAACGAAGCAGGCTCGGGGGTGATTGCAATTGAACTGCTGCTGGTGATCGCCAAGCAGTTCAACGCCCTGCCCGGGGAAACCTGGGTTTTGGAGATTGAACCGGTGGAGGCCAGCGGCCCCGACGGGCTTACGCCCCAGGTGCAGGCACTGTACCCCAGGGTGGAAGCGATTGTGCGGGCTTTTGTTGAAGGCGAATTGCCTGCCGAACTGGTGGAGGAGCACGCCCGGTTCGGACTACAACGCCCCTTCTCCCCGCGCAAAGTGGAGGTACACTAATGACGCTGGAACAACTGCGGCTGCGCGACGAGATTTTGCAGGTGCTCTACTGGCTCAAGGGCGAGAACCTGGGCGAGACTGCCACCGCGCAGCAGGTCTCGGTGCTGGTGGGGGCTGCGCCGGAGCAGATCGGGAAGGTCTTCGAGATGATGAAGCTCGAGGGCCTGCTGCTGGGCGCGGGCGAGGCCGCCGTACAGCTCACCGAACTCGGCCACAAAGAGGGCGGGCGACGCTTCAACGATGCCTTCGCCGAACTGACCCACTCGGCCCACGGCGCCTGCGGCCCCGACTGCGAGGACTGCATGATTAATGGCCCCGAGAACTGCCAGCACCACAACCGAAAGCCCGATTGGATGAAGTAGCCATGGCTGCGGAAGTCTCGCTGGACGAACTGGTGGCCGAGCTGAGTGCGCGGATTCAAAATCTTGAAGCCCTGCCCTTCCCGCAGGTGCGCGAGGAGATCTTCGCGGTGCTGCAAATCACCGACTACATCCACCGCGTGGGCCTGGAGCGGCTGGGCGAGCGGCTGGCCCAGGCAGGGATTCTGGACGAGGTGCTGTTAGACCCGGCGGTGAACCTGCTCTTCACCCTCTACAACCAGAACCCCCTCGACCAGGCTTCGCTGGCCGAGCAGGCCCTCGAGCTGGTGCGCCCCTACATGCAGTCGCACGGGGGCGAGGTCGAGGTGCTGGCCGTCGAGAATGGCATGGTGCACGTCCGGCTGCAGGGCTCCTGCAAGACCTGCGCGGCCTCGGCGGCGACGCTCAAAAACGGTATAGAAGTTGCGCTGTACAACAGCCTGCCCGGCTTCAAGGGGCTGGTGGTTCACGAGCCCCTACCAGAAGAGCCGGTTACCGGTCTAATCGAACTCCCGATGGCGGGCGCAGGTGCGCCTGCTGCTGTGCAAACCCCGGTCTTTACGCAGGTTGCCGAGCTTTCGGACTTGCTCGAGGGCCGCGTGACCCCGGTGTTCACAGGCAATAAAGAGGTAATTCTGGTGCGGTTGGGTGTGGAAGTCAACGCCTTCGACTGCACCTGTCCCGGCTGCAAGATGCCGCTCTCGGATGCCAAGCTCTCGGGCAACGTGCTGGTGTGCACCTGGCAGAACTGCGCCTACGATGCACGAAACGGACGGCGGGTGGACGGAGTGGAGGGAGCCTCGCTGCGGATTTACCCGGTGAGCGTCCAGGGCAGTCGGGTTTTGCTGGCAACCGACCTGCGGGCGCGGGAGTTGTTCTCGAGATGATCCTGGTGGCGGGCTTCGGCAACCTGCTGCACCGCGACGATGCTTTCGGGGTTCGGCTTCTGGAGCGGCTGCAAGATAACCCGAATCTGTCGCCCAGGGTCAGGTTGTTCGACGCAGGTATCGGTGGGATGCACTTCGTACAGGAACTGTTCTGCGGCTACCGGGCGGTGGTGATTCTGGATGCAGTGCAGGGCCAAACCCCAGGCCAGGTGCGGGTCTTGCAGGCCGACGTGACCGACCCCCGCACCCTGCCCCCCCGGCTCAAGCGGGACATGCTGGCCGACCTGCACTACGCCGAGCCAGGCCGCGCGATGGCGATGGCCAAAGCGCTGGATACGTTACCGCCCAGGGCCTACATTGTAGGCTGTGTGCCCGCCGCAATTGATCTGGGCATCGGGATGTCGCCGGAGGCTGAGAACGCGCTGCCCATCGCGGAAGCGCGTCTGACGGAACTGCTGACGAGCCTGTTGAGGGCTGAGGAGGTGGGGGAATGATTTCCGTACTCGAGCATGGTGTAGGAGCCATAGCAGAGGAAAAGATCAAGACCATAGCCCCGCTGGTCGAATACTACGAGACCGAGATGGGCCTGGGGGCAGGCCGCCTGATGCTGGCAACCAACTTCCTGCGGGATGCGCGGGAGATGCAGCCGAACCTTACACCGGAGGCCAGGGCCGCCCTCGAGCAGGCCGAAGCCCTGGTGGTCAGCACCATGATTCGTTTTCTGGGTGCTGGAAAGGAAGGCGAAGGCTGTGGCTGCGGGGAGGGGTGCAACTGTGCGGATAGCATCCAACAGCAGGCCCAGGCCTGGTTGGACAAAGCCAAGAATCGGTCGTGAAGCGCCTGAAGTTTTCACCATACCTGCTCCCCTGTGCACAGCGAATGCAAAAAGGTGAAGGCCCAAAGCCAGAAATCTTCACTGGGCACAGCTCATCGGAACGCTCGACCCTCGACCCGACCTGCGAGACTCTCACAAAGCCTGGGTTGGATAAAAATCAACTGACCAAACCGCTGAGGAACCTTATGACCGCTTTTGCCAGAGCCCTGCAACGTTCGCGCAAAGAGCACGGCTGGAGCCAGGAGAACCTGGCCCGCAAACTCGAGATCTCCCAGGCCACGGTCTCGTTTTGGGAGAGCGGCGTGGAGTATCCCAGCTTCAAGCATCTGGCCGCCCTGGTGGCGCTGGTGCCCGAGGTGCTGCCCTACGCACACCAGGAGGAATTAGAACTAATCCGGCGGTTGTTAAGGGCCGAAAAACTGGCTTTTGGTGGGGGGTGTAGCTGTCAAGGTTGCAACTGTTCTTGATATGCGGTATTTATTAGCTTACTAATATTTATGCAATCTGCGTCTTCGGCCTCCTCCGCACCCAAAAGAACCGGCCACGCTACCATGCGCATCTGGCCGTATGTGTTAGCGGTTGGCACGTTGTTGTCGTTGTGGCAGTTGGCCGCATGGAGTCTGCCGGCATTTCTATTACCGGATCCCGCGCGGGTGTTGAGCCAGATGCCCGAGGCCATATCGGAGGGCGCTTTCTGGAATACCCTATTCACCAGTTTGGGGCGGCTGTTTACCGCGCTGGCATCCGCAGCAGCTCTGGCAGTGGGAATGCTCTTTCTGGGGGCGGCTTTCCCCGCACTGCGGGGCTATTTTCGCGCGCTGATGGCGCTGTTGCAGTCGGTTCCGCCGATAGCGTGGTTTCCGCTACTGCTGTTGTGGTTTGGGTTTGGCGCGTTACCCATCGTAATTGTGGTGACCCTGGCAGCCTTGTTTCCACTGGCGATTGCAGGGCTGAACGCTCTGGAGCAGATCGAGCCGCGCTGGCTGGATCTGGCCCGGGTGCTGGGGGCAGGCCGCTGGCAGGTGGTGCGAAGGGTGTATCTACCTGCGGCGCTACCCGCACTGCTCACGGGGCTCGAGATTGGCTTTGGCAACGCCTGGCGCTCCTTAATTGCTGTCGAGATGCTGGCAGGTGCAGCGCGGGGCCTGGGAGGTAACATCCAGCTCGCAGGGCAACTGGGCGACATGGTCACGGTTCTGATCGGGATTTGTGTGATTGGGTTGCTAACCGTAGTGCTGGACTGGCTCCTGCTGGAGCCGCTCAAGCGTCGCTTGCTGGCCTGGAGGTACCGGTGAGCCTGGAGCTTCGGTCGGCAGGGAAGCATTTCGGTACCTTGACCGCCCTGCAGGAAATCTCGTTCCACTGCGCCGAAGGCGAGTTCATTGCCGTGGTGGGGCCTTCGGGCTGTGGCAAATCCACCTTGCTGCGCTTAATTGCGGGGCTGGATATGCCCACAACAGGGCTGGTGTGCTTTAATCAGACGCCAGTGCGTCAACCCAGTTCAGAACGGGCCCTGGTGTTGCAGGATCGCGTGCTGTACCCCTGGCTAACCCTCGAGGCCAACGTGGCAATGGGGCTGGAACTGGCCCGAAAACCCCGTTTGCAGGCCCGCCAGGAGGCCCGCAGCTGGCTGGCCCGGCTGGGGTTGGCGGGTTTCGAGGAATACTATCCCCACCAGGTTTCCGGGGGAATGGCCCAGCGCGCTTCCCTGGCCCAGGTGCTCGCCGTGCAGCCCCGGCTGCTGCTGCTAGACGAACCCTTCGGCTCGCTCGACGCGCTGACCCGTCTGGGCTTACAGCAGGTTCTGCATGAGCTGTGGCAGGAGTTGGGCTTTGGGGTGGTGATGGTCACGCACGATGTGGACGAAGCCGTCTACCTGGCTAACCGGGTCATGATCTTAACTCCCCGCCCTGGGCGCATTCTAACCGATTTGAGCATTCCCCTGTCCCATCCCCGTAACCGTGACGAAACCGCTTTCATCAAGTTAAGACGGGATGTGCTGGCACAGTTGGGCATCCCGTCTCGAGACGGGGTGCACAGGAGGTAGTAAATCATGTGGAGAGTGGCACTGCTATTGCTGGTGTTTCTGCTGGGTTCGGCTACTGCGCAGAAAGTGCGTATGGGCTACCTGACCGTGCTGCCCATGGGTCTGGCACTGATTGCACAGGATAGGGGTTTTTACAAGGAGGGGAACCTCGAGGTCGAACTCATTCCCTTCAACGACCTCCAGCCCCTGATGGCCGCTCTGGCGGCAGGCCAGCTCGAGGCGGCCCAGACCGGGTTTCCAGCCGCGTATGTGTGGGCGGCGCGAGGGGCGCCCATCCGGGTAATTGCCAAGGCAGCCCACCCCGACATTCTAATTCTGGCTCGAGAGGATAGCGGCATTACCAGCCCGGAAATGCTCCGGGGGCGCAACCTGGGTACGCCTCCAGTGGGCAGCACCCCCGAGGTGCTGTTTAGAGGCAAAGTGATGCCCCGGTTCCGGCTCAGGGCCACCGATCTAAACCTTATCCCCTCCCCTCCCCCCACCCTGGTTGGCGGTCTGGCAACCCGGCGCTTCGAAGCAGCCGTGTTCCCGCAACCCTGGGCCACCATTGCTGAGTTCTCGTTGCCGGTTCGACGAGTGCTCGACTTCAGCAAAGTCTGGAGTAATCAGGTCGGCTCGGTGCTGGCTGTCAACCAGCCCTGGCTGCAGCGCAACCGGGGCCAGGCTCTGGCACTGGTTCGCGCCCAGCGCAAGGCGGCGGAGTTCGTACGCTCCAACCCTGCCGACTCGGCCCGCATCCTGGCCGCGGCCTTCATTCCTCGCCCTATAGACACCCCCAGAGGCCCGATCGGTGGGGTTGAGGTCATGCAAAAAGCCTTACAAGATATGATCTACGACTGGCGCATCGCTCAGGCCGACCTGGCCGCAATGGCCGAGTTGATGGCCGTACTGCATCGCCTGGGATACGCCCCCAGAGGGGTCACCCTGGCCCAGTTGCTCGACACCACCCTGCTCAGAGAGGTAGGCCAGTGAGCCTCAAGAAGTTGATCTTCTTTGTGACCAGCGGCCCGGCGAACCCCAGCCAGGCAACACGGGCCTTTCGGTTTGCTAAAACTGCCCACGCCGAGGGACTGCCTGCCGAGGTGCGCCTGGCCGGTGAGGCGGTGCTGTTTGCCCGCACCCAGGAGTTTGCCGCTCTACCCAGCGACTCGCCTCTGCGCGAACACATGCAAGCGGTGATGGACACTCCAGAGATAAAGGTTACGCTCTGTCCGGTCTCGGCCCAGCGGCACGTTCTGACCAAGGAACACCTGGTTCACCCCCGCTTCGAGTTCAAATACCTGGCCAAAGTGCTGCGCGAAGTCTCCGAAGGAAGCGCCGAGTTTATTTACCTCGGCTAAAATCAGGGTTCCCCCAAAGGGTACGCTACTTTTTGGTGACACCAACCTCCTACCGGCCCTCGAGCACACCCTGCGGCGTGGCAAGCGAGGGGCGGGTTTAGCTCCACTCACGCGCAGATTTAGTATGATGGAACGGCTTACATAAGCTGGCTAATAGGGAGGCGGCATGAAGCGAGTTTTTTGTTTAGGTCTGGCTGTGTTACTGGGAATAGCATTGGCCCAAAACCGGGTGCTGGTAGCCGCTACCACCAACGAGCCACCCCACCTGAACCCCGCCATCACCACAGCAGGCAACGTCAACACAGTAGCAGGCTCCATTTTCAACGGGCTGGTGGGACTGGATGCAAATGCCAATCCGGTGCCCGAGTTGGCCGAGCGCTGGGAGGTGCGCGACAACGGCAAAACCTATGTGTTCTTCCTGCGCCAGGGGGTGCGCTGGCACGATGGGCAGCCCTTTAGCGCAGCAGACGTGAAGTTTACCTTCGAGGAGGTCTTGCTCAAATTCCATGCACGCACCCGGGCTGGTCTGGAGGGTGCGCTTACGCGAATTGAAACCCCCAACGCCAGTACGGTGGTCTTCCGCTTCGCCAATCCCTACGCTCCGCTGCTGCGCCGTCTGGACAACATCGAAGCCCCCATCCTCCCCCGCCACCTCTACCAGGGCTCCGACCCCCTCAATAATCCCGTCAACCAGCGCCCGATCGGCACCGGGCCATTCAGATTTGGCGAATGGCAGCGGGGGCAACAGGCGGTGCTGCTTAAAAACGAAAACTACTGGCGGCAGGGCTTTCCCAGGTTGGATAGGGTCGTGTACCGCTTTATCCCCAGTACCTCGGCAGCCGCAGCCGCCCTGGAACGCGGCGAAATTGACTACTTGTGGGGTGTCGGCGGCGCCGATATCGCCCGCTTGCGCCAGGTACAGACCGTACGACTCGAGCGCAACCCGGCCGGCGCGGGTGGCTCGTACTGCGTGAACACGCTGGTACCCAACCTGCGCAACCCGTACTTCAGAAACCCCAGGGTACGCCAGGCGTTTTACCACGCCATCAACCGCGAGTTCATCCTCGAGCGGATCCACTTTGGCCAGGGCCGGGTGGCACGGGGACCCATCGCCTCGACGCTGCCGTTCTTCGATCCCAACATCCCCACCTATGCCTTTGATGTGGAGCGGGCCAACCAGCTGCTGGATGCTGCTGGCTTTCCGCGCAGAGCCGGTGGGGTGCGCTTCCAGATTCGTTTTACCTTTGCACCGGGCAATTTCGGTAGTTTGGGCGACGTGCTTAAAGATCAATTGCGCCAGGTGGGGATTGACCTGGTGCTCGAGCCGCTCGACTTTAATGCTGCCGTGGACAAGGTCTATATCAGAAAAGACTTCGACCTGGGAGTGGCCTCGCTGTGTGGCGGCCCCGACCCCGACATTGGGGTAAAGCGCTTACTGACCTCCAGAAACATCGGCCCCATTGCCTTTAGCAACGGCTCGCTATATGTGAATCCGCTGGTGGACGCGCTACTCGATCGGGCCGTGCAGACCGTGGACAACGAGCGCCGTATCGCCCTGTACCGGCAGCTACAACAAGCCGTGGCCCGTGATCTGCCCTATTTCTGGCTGGTCGAGACCGAGGGTTACCGGGGCTACCGCACCGCCGTGCAGGGGATCCAGATCTGGCGCAGCAATGCATTTGAGAATGCGACGGTAGGTGGGAACTAAGGTGGGGCTAACCGGTGTTCGCCCCTGAGTTCATAAAGTGCAGCCCCAAATCTCCTCCCCCATGGCGGGAGGTCGGGTGGAGGGGCAAGATACGGGTTGCCTGGCGAAGGTGAGTGGCCCGGAACTCGCTTCGCTGCACCCACTCCACCATCAAGCCAGATTGCGCTTAACCAGAATGCTTACCTACGCGACCCGTCGGATTCTGCTGGTGATTCCACTGCTGCTGGGAATTGCCGCGCTGAACTTTCTGCTGGTGAGCCTGGCTCCGGGCGACCCGGTGATCTACTTGCTGGCCGACAGCTCCGACCCCGGCCTGGTGCAGACCCTGCGGGAACGCTACGGCCTCGATCAGCCGCTGTGGGAGCGTTTTGGGGCCTATATCTCCTCGCTGCTCCAGGGCAATCTGGGGCAGTCCATCGCACAGGGACGGCCCGTGCTGGACGCCATTTTAGAGCGTATACCGGCCAGCGCCATCCTGGCCGGGGCTGCACTGTGGATCGCAGCCGGGCTGGGCATACCGCTGGGGTTGTGGCTGGCAAAACTAAGTCTGAGCCACCCGCGCCTCGAGCGCAGCGCTTTCCTGGGCATCCTGCTAGGCACCGGCCTGCCGCCCTTTCTGCTAGGGCAACTGCTGATTCTGCTCTTCGCACTCTACCTGGGGCTGCTGCCTACCAACGGGATGTTCTCGGTGCGCGGCACCCCCGAGGGGTTTCCGCGCTTGCTCGATCTACTGGCCCACCTGATCCTGCCCGCCCTCACCCTGGGGCTGCAACCGCTGGCGGCAATTGCTCGCATCACCCGGGCCCAGGCCCTGGAAGTGATGGGGCAGGACTTTGTGACCACCGCCCGGGCTAAAGGCTTGAACGAGCGAATGGTGCACACCAAGCACGTCCTGCGCAACGCCCTGCCCGCACCCATCACCCTGCTGGCACTCTCGAGCGGACACTGGGTCGGCGGAGCAGTAATTACCGAAACGGTTTTCGCCTGGCCTGGTCTGGGACGGCTGGCTGTGGAGTCCACCCTGGCCAGGGATTACCCACTGGTTATCGGGGTCATTCTAGTCGGCGCGATCGGGGTAATTCTGGCCAACCTTATTGCAGATATTGCGGTTGCGGGGCTAGACCCGAGGGTTCGGTATGGTTAGGGAAAAAAGTACCACCATCAGAAAGCCCAGGGCTAGAAACCGCCTCGGCGGGGAGTTGTTTTTTGTTGGGCTGATTCTCGGCCTGCTCCTCGTCGCGGGCCTCATCCCCAGTCTCCTGGCCCCACAAGACCCCTGGCGCACCGGCGGTCCTGCGCTGGCCGCACCGGGCGGAGAATATCTGCTGGGAACCGACCAGCTGGGACGCGATGTGTGGAGCCGTCTGATTCACGGGGCGCGGACTTCGCTGCTGGTGGGTGGGCTGGCAACCCTAATTGCACTGGTTTTGGGAGGTCTGGTAGGGCTGATATCTGGAACAGTAGGGGGCTGGATAGATGAATTGTTGATGCGTCTGGCGGAGCTGGTAGATACGGTGCCAGGGCTGCTGCTGGCCCTGCTGGTGATCACTTTGATCGGGGCGGGCATCTGGCAGGTGGCGCTGGTGATCGGGCTGACGGGCTGGACGGGACTGGCCAGGGTGCTCCGCAGCCGGCTGGTCTCGATCCGGGAGGAGGAGTTCGTGCTGGGGGCCAGGGCGCTGGGGATGAGCGAGGCTCGAGTGGCCCTCAGGCACATGCTCCCGCTGGCCTGGCCCGCGCTGCTGGCACTGCTGCCCTTCAGGCTCGAGGGAGCGATTATGCTCGAGGCCAGCCTTTCCTTCCTGGGCCTGGGCGATGTGAGTCGGCCCAGCTGGGGCGGCATGCTGCAGGACGCGCAACCCTACCTGAGGCAGGCCTGGTGGCTGGTGGCAGCCCCCGGTGCAGCACTGGCTCTGACGCTGTTCGCGCTGAGCTTGCTCTCTGACCACCTGCAACGCCTGAGCAATCCCAAACTACGACTCGGGAGAAGCGATTAGTGTGACAGGCGCTTATCGCAGCGTAAAAGGCAGTAACCTTACAATGGAGGCATCTATGGTAGCAGGAACCCCGGTCATTTCCGAAGAAATGGTGGAGCAAGCGGTGGCCTTTCATGGGCATCTGTGCCCTGGGCTGGCCATGGGCATTCGGGCTGCCGAAATCGCCCTGCTCGAGGTTGGGCGCTGCACCGAGGAGTGGGAGGTGGCAGCCCAGGTCGAGACCGATATGTGTGCGGTGGATGCTATTCAGCTTCTGGTGGGCTGCACCTTTGGGCGCGGCACCCTGATGCACCTGGACTATGGCAAGAACGCCTATACCTTCACCAGCCGCGCCAATGGCAAAACCATCCGCATCGTCTCGAAGCCGGATGCGGGCGGCCCCCTGAGCGACGAACACCTGGCATTGTGGCAAAAGATGCGTGAGCGTACCATGACCCCAGAGGACAAAAAGCGCTTCTGGCAGTTGCAAAACGCCCGGGCCAGGGCGATTCTGGATGCGCCGCTGGAAAGCTTATACCAGTTCACCCAGCCCCCTGCTCTTCTGCCGCGTCGCAATGGATCGCCCGTCTACACCTGTTGTGAAGCCTGCGGTGAGATGGTAGCCCGGAGCAAGGCCCGCACGGTAGGTGACAAAACCCTCTGCGTGCCCTGTGCGGGGAGATCGAACCAGGGCGGTTCGCCGATTGATTCCATCCCGCTACAGTAATTCCGCTTTCCCGGTGTCGTGGATTATCTTGACTAACCCCGTACCCGGCCAGTCTCAACCATTTTTCTGGTACAGCGCGTTCACCACCACCCGCGTACCCCCTTCATCGGCGGGGGCGGTGGTATCGTAGGTGGGCCTGACAGGGGTGAAACCGTACGGGGCCATCCAGGCATCGAGTTCATCCGGCTCCAGCAGCAACATCCGCCGTTCGTCGCGAAAGCCTGTGAAGAGGTGTGGCTCAATCCTCTGCAACCCTTGCCCGGTAGGGTCGGAGCGCGGGCTGAACTGGGTCATCAGCAGTTGCGCTGCTGGTTTCAAAATACGTGCTGACTCGGCAATCGCGCAGTGCCATTCCTCGAGGCTCTGTGCGGCGTGGTAGACCCCAAAACATATAATGAGGTCGAAAAAATCACGGTCAAAAACGCTCAGGTTATCCATCCGCCCCTCTACCACCCGGTGCCCGGCATCCGCCTTGCCGACGTAAGGTTCAACCCTGCTGCGGGTTTTCTCGAGCATCGCCCTGGAGTCGTCCAATGCGTAGAAGTCAAACCCCTCCCGCGCCAGCCACTCGGTGTTGCGCCCTCCCGCACAGCCGAGGTCGAGGACTCGAGTGGCCCTGGACGCATCCCCCAGCAACTCCATCATGCGCTGATCGGGTGGGCGGGCGGCAAACTGCTCCACGATTTCGGGACGTTCCCAGAAGGGAATTTCCGGATTATCCATAGATGAAACCAAGGCTACCAGCAAGCGCATGGACGGGCAAGTAAGGGGCTGTCATCTCGGCCTGAACCCCAGATAAACCACCGCCAGCAACCCCAGCCCGATCAATCCGCCCCATAAGAACGAGCTTTCTGGCAGTGAACTTCCCAACCACCCTGCGAGTGGATAGCTGAACACCCACCACAGATGACTCCAGGCGAAATGTGCTCCGTAGACCCGCCCCTGCAAAGCCTCGGGAATACGGTCGGCAATCAGGGTCAGGGCAGGCAGGTTAACCCAGTTCTGTCCAATTCCCGCTACAAACCACAGCATCATCAGGGGGGCCAGGGCGACCATGTTGGCGGGTGCAATGGCTACGGTGGTAAGGGCCGCCCCAATCAAAATAAAGGTTGTACGGGGCAGGCGCTTGTCCAGTGCACCCAGAGCCAGGGCCGCCAGCGTTGCGCCGATCCCAAACACGGCCATCACCCAGCCAAAAGCTGCCTCGCCGTACTCGAGCTGTCCGCGCACCTGCACCACCGTATTGACCAGAATCCAGGCCCCCGAGATGGCCGCTACCAGCTCTAGCAGCAGGGCATAACGCACGGGTTGGTCTGACCACAGGCGGAACGTTCCTAGTTTTATATCAGCCCAGGTGCTGTGCTTGCCGTCGGGTTTATCTACATATAGTCGAGTCGCGAGGGTCATAATCAGCAGCGCCGAAATCAGAAATGCGGCAGCGTGGATCCAGAACAAGGGGCGAACCCCAAAAAGTACAGCCAGGGCGCCGGCAATCGCTGGCCCCACCACCCCAAACAGTTCGGTGGTGGCCCCCGAGAGTGCGATGGCCTGCGGATAGTCTTTCGGGCCGGTTACCTGCGGGATCGAAGCCTGGAAGGCCGGTGTGAAGAAGGCAGTACCCATGCTGAGCAAAAAGATCAACACATAGACCTGCCAGGGCTCGGTAACAAAGAACATCAGACCAATCACGGCAACTCGAGCCAGATCCGCCACCACCATCACCGTCTTGCGGTTGATACGGTCCGCCAAAGCGCCCCCCAGCGGTGAAAAAATCACAAAGGCTGTCACCCGCAAGGTCAGGGCCATACCCAGTACCACCCCGGCCCCTTCCCCCACCAGTTCAAAGGCCAGCAACGCCAGGGCTACCCAGGTCAGGGCATCGCCCAGCAAACTCACCGCGTGGGCTGCATACAACTGGGCAAAAACGGGATTGCGCAGACTGCGAAAAACGGCCAGGGCCTGCATACTGCCTGAGTCTAACCGATGCCAGCGTACCGCTCTGGCTGGGCCAGCTTCCCGGTAGGGTCCATAGGTACTGGCAGGGTGGTGCAGCCCATGAAATACCAGCGAGGTTGGTGGCCCAGGGGTTGATGGCGAATTTCCCGATAAAGGTTAGGGGCTCCCCGTCCAGAACCTCTCCTGGCAGCCGGAAGGTGCACCAGCGTCTTTAGTCCTGGACAGATTCTCGCTAAACTTGCAGTTAAATGGCAAGAACCTCTATTCAATATCGTTGCATAGAATGCGGATATAAATCGGTCAAGGAGCTGGGCCGCTGTCCCAACTGTGGCGCCTGGGATAGCTTCAAAGAGGAGGCAGCCGCACTCAAGCCAGGCAGGGCGGCGGGCAAGGGTGGGCTTTCGCAGCCCCGTCCCCTGCCCAACCCCGCTGCCATCACCCGGTTGAGTGACGTGCCCGAGAGCGGAGAGGCCCGGTTCTCGAGCCAGATTGGCGAGCTAGACCGGGTGCTGGGGGGAGGTTTCGTGCCGGGCGAAGTCTTGCTGCTGGGCGGCGAGCCGGGGGTGGGCAAGAGCACCATGCTGTTGCAGGTAGCCCAGAAGATGCTGGGGATGGGCAGACGGGTCATCTACCTGGCTGGCGAGGAGTCGCCGGGGCAGATTCGCTTGCGGGCCCAGCGACTGGGGATCTCGGGAGAACTCGAGCTACTGCGCGAAACCCAGCTAGATGCAGTGCTGGCAACCCTCGAGGCCGCCCCACCGGACTTCCTGGTGGTGGACTCCATCCAGACCCTGGAAACCGCCGCCTCACCGGGCTCGCTGGTAGCAGTGCGCGATGCCACCGCCGCCCTGACCCGCTTCGCCAAGCTGCACCAGATTACTACGGTGCTGGTCGGGCATGTCACCAAGGAAGGCATTGTGGCTGGGCCGAAGGTCATCGAGCATGTGGTGGACGCAACCCTGTACCTCGAGACCGCCGGCAACTTCCGGGTCTTGCGCTCCACCAAAAACCGTTTCGGGCCAGTGGGCGAGATGGGCGTATTCACCATGATTCACGAGGGCATGGAGGAGGTCGCCAACCCTTCGGCAGCATTTCTGGCCGAAAGGCCGGTGGGTGCACCCGGCTCGGTGGTGGCCCTCAGCCTATCGGGTGAGCGAGCCCTGGCCCTGGAGGTACAGGCCCTGGCGGCCCGCACCCCCTTCCCGGCCCCGCGAAGGGTCTCGCAAGGGCTGGATAGCCGCCGGGTGGATGTGGTGCTGGCGGTACTGGAGCGAAGGTTGAATCTGCCGCTCGGCAACCTCGACCTCTATGTCAATCTGGCGGGCGGGTTGCGGGTCTTTGATCCGGGGTTGGATCTGGCAGTGGGGCTGGCAGTGTATTCTGCTGTGGTAGGTCGTCCCCTTCCGGATCAGGTCGCGGTGGTGGGAGAGGTTGGACTGGCCGGAGAGCTGCGGAGCGTGGAGGGCCTCGAGCGCCGCCTGCGCGAAGGGCAGCGGGCCGGTTTCAAGCATCTGGTGCACCCCCCCCAGTTTAAAAGCCTGGAAGCAGCGGTGGGCAAGTTTTTATGAGTGTGATGCACTGGGTTCTATATGCGCTGTTTGCCTATCTCGGATACCAGGTAGGGGTCTGGCTCGAGGCCAGCAACCTCATCAACACCAGCCCCCTGGGCAGCCTGACCAGCCTCAACCGGCTGTACCTGGGTGTGGTGGGCCTGCTGGTGGGCTTTCTGGTCGTGCCACGGCTGGCCTACTGGGTGGAGCGCCGCTGGGATCAGGCCCAGATCTGGCTTAAACGTCTGCCACCCGAGATTCCAGTCGCAATAACCGCAGCCTCGGGTCTGGGCCTGCTGCTGGCAGTACTGCTCACCAATCTACTCAACCAGATTCCAGGGTTTTCTGCATTCCACTCACTGGTCATTGCAGCGGTGCTGGTGGTCTCGCTGTCGGCTTTTGCCATTGTCAACCGGGACTATTTCCGGCTAGCCCGCCCCCCAGCCCATGCGGTCAAGACCCGGGGCGGCAAGGT
>NZ_CALMCQ010000479.1 GCF_937863175.1 uncultured Meiothermus sp.
CCCTGTTGCCGCGAGGAGTTGCAGACCCTCGAGGTGGCTTAAACCACGCTTGGCTTTTGGCCCCTGGTGGGCTTCTAGCAGAAGGAGTGAGACCATGAAAGTTACCGACCCCGTTTGCGGCATGCAGGTTGACCCGGACAAGGCCGCCGGAAAGGCGGAGTACCAGGGCCAGACCTACTACTTCTGTAGCGAGGACTGCCGGAAAGCCTTCCAGGCTGAACCCTCCAAGTACGCCATGCCCAAGCACAAAGACCACGATCACCACCATTAGGTTGAGCGAGGCCAGACGTGACTCCCAAACCGTTGATCAACCACCGAGTACGGGTCGTGGTTCTGATGGGCATCATGCTCGCCACCGCAGCCTGCTTCGTGCTGATCAAGATCGGTCTAGCCTACGCCCCGCCCCTACGGTTTGGCGGCCTACGCCTGCTCCTGGCGGGGGTGGCCCTGCTGCCCCTGGCAGGCTCAGGTTGGCGGCTCCCACCCAAGTTGTGGGGGCCGACCGCACTGCTGGCCCTGGCCTCCAGCGCCCTCGGCTACAGTTCGATGTTCATCAGCCCGAAACTCACCGAGGCCGGTATCGCGGTGGTGCTGGGCAATTCTCAGCCCCTGGTGGTCACCCTGCTGGCGGCCTGGCTGCTCGCGGAGCGGCTCTCCTGGGGCAAGGGCTTGGCCCTGGTGCTGGGCCTGGCCGGGGTCAGCCTGCTGGCCTACCCCGCCCTGCGCTCGGCGGGAACCAGTCTGGACGGAGCCCTGCTGGCCCTGGCCTCCTCGCTGGCCTTCGCGCTGGGCACGGTGCTGATCAAACGGGTAAACCCAGGGACCAGCCTAATTGCCCTCAGCGCCTGGCAGTTGATCCTCGGGAGTCTGCCGTTGGTTGTCGCTTCGGGCCTGTTCGAGGCGAGCCAGGTGATCCGCTGGGCTCCGCAGTTCATCGCGGTTTTGCTGGCCCTGGCCCTGGTGGGCACGGCCTTCGTCACCGCAGGCTGGTACTGGCTGGTTCAGGGGGCCGAGGTGGGCCGCCTGTCGCAGTGGTTTTTCCTGGTGCCCGCCATCGGCCTGGGGCTGGCGGTGGGGCTCCTGGGCGAGCGGGTGGTGTGGGTGCAGGGGGCGGGGCTGGTCTTGGTCAGCGCTGGGCTAATGCTGCTCAACCTGGAGGAGCGCGTGCAGAACCCGCCGCGAGCCAAGCCAGCAGCGAAGGGAGGGGAATGGTGAGCGGTTCGCGCTGCCCAGGGAGGGTTTTGCACCGAGGGCAGAGGCAGTCCAGGTTTAGGAGTTGATGTGAGTTGCACCAAGCGACAAAGGAGACAGGTATGGCGAGCGATAAAGTACGGGTAGCGGTCAACGGTTACGGGGTCATCGGCAAGCGCATCGCCGACGCGGTGGCGCTCCAGCCGGACATGGAACTGGTGGGGGTGGCCGACGTGGTGAGCGACTGGCGCATCCGGGTGGCCGAGCAGCGGGGCTACCGCATCTTTGCCTCCACCCCCGAGGCGGCGGGCGACATGAAGGCTGGCGGCATCCGCGTCGCAGGCAGCTTGAGTGACTTACTGGGGCAGGTGGACGTGATCGCCGACGCCACCCCCAAGAAGGTCGCCCCGCTCAACCACGAGCGCTACAAGGCCACAGGGGTCAAGTCGGTCTTCCAGGGCGGCGAGAAGCACAGCCTGACCGGGCACTCCTTCGTGGCTCAGGCCAACTACGCCACCGCCCTCGGGCGCGACTCCACCCGCGTGGTCTCCTGCAACACCACCAGCATCGTGCGCACGCTGGGAGCCCTGAACGCCGCCGGGCTGCTCAGGAAGGCCCGTGGGGTGCTGGTGCGCCGGGCCACCGACCCCTGGGAGTCCGACCACTCCGGCGTGATGAACACGGTGGTTCCCGAGAAAGACATCCCCAGCCACCAGGGGCCGGATGCCCAAACGGTTTTACCCGACCTCGACGTGGTGACCATCGCGGTGGTGGCGGCCCACACCACCAGCCACCTGCACGCCTGGAGCGTGGAGCTGACCCGCCCGGCCAGCAAGGAGGAGGTGCTGGAAGCCTTCCGTCAGGCCCCGCGCATCGCCTTCCTGCGTCAGGGCGACGGCCTGGTGGCCCTCAACAGCACCCTCGAGCTGATGAGCGATCTGGGCCGCCCGCGCGGGGACATGTGGGAGGTAGGCCTGTGGGAGGACGGCCTCACGGTGCGGGGCGACGAACTCTTCTACAACTACCAGGTCTACAACCAGGCCATCGTGGTGCCCGAGACCGTGGACGCCATCCGCGCCCTCAGCGGCCTCGAGACCGACGCACTGGCCTCGATCCGCCGCACCGACGCGGCGCTGGGCTTGGTGCGCGACTTCCTGCCGACCTCGGTCGGGGTCTGAAGCCTGGCCTGGGCAGCCCCGGCCCGTACACGCCCTGGCAACGCGCTGGAAACGCGCCGAGGCTAGCGTGGCGGGTCGGGGGTTCCGAGCGGCTGGCGGAGCACCCCCTCCGAGGTGAGCCATGAACGCAAAAACCACTGATCAGGGAAGTCTCGTTAAGACCGCGTCGGACTTGCTCGAGCGGGTTCTGCCGCAGGAGCGCAGCTTCACAGTAGACCTGTGGGGGGAGGCCACGCTGCACGCCACCCGGCTCCCCGCCGAGGCCGTACTGGCCGTCCGCAGCCCCCAGGCGCTGGGCCGGATGCTCCAGCCCCCGCTCGACATTTCGCTGGGCGAGGCTTTTCTGCGCGGCGACCTGGAGATCGAGGGCGACCTCGAGGCGGTCTTCGCCGCCGCAGAAGGGTTCGTCCCCCGGCTCTCGGTGCTGAAACTGCCCGCCCTGCTCAAGGATCTGGCGATTCTGCACCCTCAAACAGGCTCCGCCCTGGCGGCCCGGCTGCGGGGGGCCGCCCACTCCCAAGCCCGCGACCGCCAGGCCGTCGCCCACCACTACGATGTCTCCAACGCCTTCTACAGGCTCTGGCTGGACGGACGCATGGTCTACTCCTGCGGCTACTTCCCCGGCGGGGGCGAGAACCTCGAGCAGGCCCAGGAGGCCAAGCTCGAGCACATCTGCCGCAAGCTGCGGCTGAGACCGGGCGAGCGCCTGCTCGACATCGGCTCGGGCTGGGGCGGCCTGATCCTCTACGCCGCCCAGCGCTACGCGGTGGAGGCTCTGGGCATCACCCTCTCCCGACACCAGTTCGAGGAAACCCAGGCCCGCATCCGGGCGGCGGGGCAGGAGGGCCGGGTGCGGGTAGAGCTGCTGGACTACCGGGAACTGAGGGGAACCTTTGACAAGGTGGTCAGCGTGGGCATGGCCGAGCACGTGGGCCGGGAGAACCTCCCGGTCTACTTCCGGGTGGCCTGGGAGGCGCTGCGCCCCGGCGGCCTGATGCTGCACCACGTCATCACCCAAGGCCCGGCGGAACTCCCGGCCAGCAAGAGCCTGGCCTCGGGCGAGTTCATCCGGCGCTACGTCTTCCCCGACGGCGAAATCCTGCCCCTCTGGCAGAACCTGGGGGCCGCCGAGCGGGTCGGCTTCGAGGTGCGCGACGTGGAAGACCTGCGCGAGCACTACGCCCTGACCCTGCGGCACTGGGTGAGGAACCTCGAGGCCCGCTGGGAGGCCGCCGTGGCCGAGGCGGGCGCGGAGCGGGCGCGGCTGTGGCGGCTGTACATGGCGGCCTCGGCGCACCAGTTCGCCCGTGCCCACCTCTCGCTGCACCAGTCGCTGCTGGCCAAGCCGGACGAGGCGGGCCGGGTCGGGCTGCCCGCCAGCCGGGCGGACTTGTACCGCCCGGCGACTTGAGTGGCCAAGCACGGAGGTGAACCCACCCTATGAGCGACCGCATCGGCATCCGACCCTTCGCCCTGGTGCTCTCCGGCGGCGGGGCCAGGGGACTGGCCCACGCGGGG
>NZ_CALMCQ010000480.1 GCF_937863175.1 uncultured Meiothermus sp.
GTTTGATGGCCAAAATGAGCATCAAGAGCAGCGGCAAAATCACCCCCAGGGCGTTGAGGATCAGCAGGCCGAACAGAAAGATGCCGCTAGGCCCCAACCTGCGCCAGGGGTTGGCTGAACGAGACGGGCTCACATTTCCACCTCCCGCCGCCGCAGGTACAAAGCCCCAATCGCCGAGCCAATCCCCACAATCACAAACAGAATCACACTGATTGCCGCGGCTATCCCTACATTGGAAGTGGCCTCGGAGGCTGCTCCAAAGGCCAGGCGATAAAACATCAGAGCCATGGTGTCGGTAGCGCCTCCAGGGTTGCCGCTCACCCCGGCCATCACGTAGGGCAGTTCGAACCACTCCATCGAGCCGATGAAGGTCAGGATGATGATGGTGGTGAAGGCGGGGGCCAACAGCGGCAGCATAATTTGGCGAAAAACCTGCCACTCGCTGGCCCCATCCAGGCGCGCAGCCTCGTAGTAGTCCTCGGAAATGGCGTTCATGCCCGCCAAAAATACCAGGGTGGGAAAGCCTACCCAGCGCCAGGCATTGACGCAGATGAGGGTGAAGAGTGCCCAGTCAGGATCGCCCAGCGGGGCAAAGGAGGCAATGCCCGACATGTTGGCGAGTTTGGTGAGGGGGCCGATCAGGGGGTCAAGAAACAGCTTCCACAAAAAGCCCACCACCACCAGCGACAGGATGACCGGCAGAAACACCGTGGCCCGGAAAAAGCGCATTAAGGGGGGCTGCTTCCAGAGTGCATAGGCCAGAGCCAGCCCCAGCCCATTTTGAATCACCATCAGGCCCGTAAAAGCCAGCACGTTGTGACGCATGGCCTCTAAAAAATCGTCGCGAAAAGGGAACGACAAAAGTTTCCGGAAATTATCCAGTCCTACAAATTCTTCCCGATTGAAGCTGGTCCAGGAGTAGAGGCTATACCCCAGAGCAGCCACTGCGGGCCAGAGGGTAAACACCACCATCAGCAGCAGCGCCGGGGTCAGGAAAATCACCAACCACAGGTTTCGTTGGAAGCGCATGAGGGTATCTCCACATCAGAAATTTACGTCAGGCTTATAGGTTATAAACCGCGCAATATGAGTCCCAATAAACGCATTTCGCCAGTCCGGCCCCGCAAATTTCTATCGTGGGTGCACGAGCCTGCTGATAGCCGACGGCTGACGGCTCTAAATGCGATCAGCCATCGGCTATGGGCTATCGTTGGAAGGGCCTGAACCAGGTTGCGACGCCCCTGGTCATTTCTTCCGCAACCTGGCGACCCGTAGCCTGGCCCAAAACCATCCGCTGGAGGCCCGAGCGCATCAATTCGGTGCCGGTAGGTGCAGCATAGCGGAAACCAACCAGGGTGAGGTAGGGGGTGCCGTAGCTGGCCGTGTAATCAATAATCTCTTGCAGGACAGGATCTTTGGCCCTAATTCCAGGTACTGCTGAGGCTTGGGCCAGCTTTTCAGTGAACTGCTGGCCAAACTCCTGGGTCGAGAGGAAGTTGAGGAAGCGGATGGCCGCCTCAGTATTGCGGGTTCTGGCGTTGATAGCGTAGTTGCCGTCGGCAAAGGTGGAGACCCAGGTACGTTCGCCACGCCGCAAAGGCGGGGCCGGCACGAAACCGAAGTTGAGTCGGGGGTTGTTATCTCGGAAAAAGGCGATGTCGAAGCCGCCGGTTACAAAGAATGCTGCGCCGCCTTTGGTAAAGAGCGTACGTCCTTCGGGGTAGCCAATGCCTGCGAAGTTGGGCGGCATGAATTCGCGCATCGCGGCGGTTTCTTCCAGAGCGCGGATGAAGCCTTCGTCTACGAAGGTTCTCTGCCCTGCGGTGACGGCCCGGAAGTAGTCGGAGCCACCGTAGAAGTTGGGGCCGATCACGCCAAAAATTTGCTCGAGGCTGATACCATCCCTGGGGCCGTTGGCCAGGGGAACAATCCCAGCCGCCCTGATGCGGGCCAGCATGGCCTTGAAGTCGGGCCAGTTGTCGGGAATTTCGCGGATGCCCGCACGCGCCAGCAGGTCTTTGTTGTAGAAGAAGCCCAGGCTCTGAGTAGCAAAGGGCACCCCGTAGATTCTACGGCGGGTGTCGTCGCGGAAACCCCGTGCCGCGTTGAGCAATGTTGCGGGGAAGCGGGCCAGGTTGGGCACCTGCTGGTTGGTAATGGGCAGAAGGTAGCCCGCATCGGCCAGTTGGGCCAGGCCACCGTAAGCGCGGGTATGGATGATGTCGGGGCCAGTTCCGGCAGCTAAGGCCGAGGAGAGAATAGTGTTGTACTCAACGTTGCTGTAGGGGGTATAGACCACCCGGATACCAGTTCGGGATTCGAATTGTTTGGCGATATCGTTGTAGAACTCGCGGTCTTCAACCCGCCAGCTCCAGAACGTGAGGGTGATTTGCTGGGCAAAAGCCGCTCCCGACAAAAGCAACATCCCCAGTAAGACCGCTCGTAAGACTGCCGTCTTTATCATACCTTTGCCTCCTTGTGGGAACTCAAGGACATCCCCACGACCGAGACCATTTTTGGTCGAGGCCAGTATACGGCAAAGTGCTTTTGGTATCCAGGTGGTCTACGTCGGAGGGAGGGTTTTGTGTATCTCCAGCAGACAAAGACTTGTACAGACCTTGATTGTCGCCCGGCACACGCCCCTTTTACGTAGTAAATCTCTATTAGCTCTCCCCTAAAACTTTCGGTCAAGCTCCAGACCTTCGATCTCTGACCCGCAGCAGCCCGATAAACCTCTCCAGATCAGTTCTAGTACAACTCGATCTCCCCCTTGAACACCCGCCCTACTGGATGCTGGTTCTCCCAGAGGGTCAGGTCGGCGGGGGCTTCTGGGCGGATCAGGCCGTGCTGGGGCCAGCCCGCCGCCAGGGCAGCCCCTCTGGTATGGGCCCAAAGCACTTCCTCGGGAGTGAGGTTCTGGCGGGGGTTGAAGGGATGCCGGATGGCGGCTTGCAGGTTTTGCTCGAACAGAGGCTTCATCACCGGGGCATCCGAGCCGAAAGCCAGCGGCAGGCCGGTATTCCAGAGGTCGCGCAGCCGGAAAGCCTCTTTCTCGTAGCCCTTCAGGTGAAGCCGCACCAGGTCGGCATCCCCCAGGAGGTGCATGGGCTGCATGGAAATCGCCAGGTTCAGACCGGCAAACCGTGGCAACTCCTGGTCGCGCACGTGCTGGGCGTGTTCAATGCGAAAAATACGCCGGGAGAGGGGTTGGAGCTGGTGAAAAACCTCCAGCAGGCCCTGTACAGCCCGCGTACCAATGGCGTGTACCACCATCCCAAAACCCGCTTGAAGGACTGCACGGCCCTCACTCTCGATCAGCTCGAGTGGATCGAGCACGATACCCTGCGAACCATCGGGGTAGGGCTCGATCATCCAGGCGGTGCGGCTGCCCAGGGCTCCATCGGCAAAGAACTTGACCGCGGCAACCTCGAGGCTATCCCCACGCCAGCCGGGCCGGGTTTCACGCCAGTGGTCGCGGTCGAGCGCCCACCACAGCCGCACTGGAAGCTGCCCCGAATGCGCGAGTTGCTCGGCCAGGCTAAAGTGGCACCAGCCCATGTGGTGCACTGCGGTGTAACCCCGGCGTGAAAGGTCTTGCAAGCCCCGCTCGAGTTCGACCAGACCGGGCTTGGGCACCATCGCGTAGATCAATTCCTGGGCGTGTTCCAACAGATATCCGGTGGGTTCTCCGGCCCCATTTCGCACCAGTACACCCCCTGGGGGGTCGGGAGTGTGGGCACCAATGGAGGACAGTTCCATCGCCTTGCGATTGGCCCAGGAGGAGTGCCGGTCACGGCTTTGCAGAAAAACGGGATGGTGGGGGGCCACTTCATCCAGCATTTCACTGCTGGGATAGGCACGAAACAGGTAGCCACCGCCGCGAATCCAGGATCCAGGAGGCAGGGTACGGGCCTTTTGGGCCACCTTCTGTGCCACTGCCTGGGGCTCGGTCAGCCCTTCAAAATCCAGGCTATCCAGTTGCTGGCCCCACAACTGGGGATGGGCATGGGCTTCATGCAGACCAGGGGTGATCTGTTCAATGACCTGCTTTTTGATCCTGGGATAACGCGCGCTCAGGTCTTCCCGGCTGCCCACATCAGCAATGCGGTCTCCCTCCAGATACACTGCCTCCGCCAGCCCGGTCTCGGTCATGGTATCTATACGCCCATATAGCAGCATGGAGGAATCCTATCCCGCCTGAATCCAGCACTCAAGCCAGGGAGGTTGCCGTAGAAGGCATACCAGATTCACGGAACCCAAAGCGTCCAGGAGGCAGTTTTCAAAATGCATGGTGCCGTCCCTTCAACTAAAATTTCGTCTCTGGCGTATTTTTCGCCGCTGGACGCAGCGACAAGGCTACCCATCCCCGACCTCCTTCCCGTACGGCAGTAGGTGTTGCCGGCACTCCACGGCTTCCTCCCGTACGGCAGTAGGTGTTGCCGGCACTCCACGGCTTCCTCCCGTACGGCATCGGAAGCTCAGGGTTTCCATGTCAGGACTGTGAAAGGAAAATGCTTGGAACCTTAAGCCCGATTGGGTTACTGCCTTCATATCCAGCCAACATCCAGCGGCTATACTCAGAATCTGATGAAGTGGGCATTGTTGGTTGGTTTGGGATTATTCACTGGACTGGTACTGGGGTGGGCTACATTCGAGCGCTACCACCACAACAGGGTGTTTGCGGGTGTGGAGGCCGCAGGGGTAGCGGTGGGAGGTCTGACGCTGGTTGAGGCCACTGCAAAAATTGCTGCAGGAACGCAAAGCATTGCCCCGCCACGCCTTACGCTTAGGGCCGGGGACAAAGCCCTCGAGGTCTCGGCCACCGAGTTGGGCTGGAAGCCCGATGCCAGGGCCACCGCCGAACGGGCCTTTGCCATAGGGCGTGACCGCTTTGCCGAGCGTGTGGCGGCTTTGCTCGGGCAGGTCAGGATTCCGTTGGTTCCCAGTGTGGACGCGGCGGCACTGGAAAGACGCCTGCAAGAAATTGCCAGGTCCCTCGAGTATGCCCCGGTGAACGCCCGGGTGGTGTTCAGGGATGGACAGTACATGGTTGCTCCCGAAAAGGCGGGTTTGAAGCTGGATATTCTGAGCGCGATTGAGATTTACGTCAAATATCCCAGGCAGACCGTGCTCGAGTTTTTCCCCAGAAGCATCGCGCCCAGTCTAACTGCAGCCATGTTAGGGCCCGTGGCCCGCAAAGCCAATGACCTCCTGCGGCCCATCACCCTGGTTTATACCGAACCCAGCCTGGCCGGCGGGGGGCAGGTTCACAAGCGCACCCTGAACGTGAGCGAGGTGGCTGCGCTCCTCAACGTGCAGGAGGAAGTCAAGATCAACACCGTAGCTCTGAGTAAAATCCTTGCCCAGACAGCCACCCGCCATGATCGTTTACCCGTAGATGCCCGCTACGCCCCAGACCGCGAAGGGCAGCTCGTAGTGCGACCCGAGGTGAAGGGCTGGAAGATGAACCAGCCCGAAACCCGCAAGCGGCTGGAGCTCGAGCTGCTGCGCCCAGATGTGGGCGAGGTTGGTTTGACCGTAGTTCCCAAAACCGCACTGGTGCGTGCTGCCGACCTTCCCAGGGCTGAAGACCTGCAGTTGCTGGCCGAGGCCACTACCTACTACAGCGGCTCGACGGCCGAGCGCATCGCCAATGTCCATGCAGCAGCCCGCAACCTGGATGGCTATATCGTGCCTAAAGACGGGGTCTTCGATTTCAACAGCGCCATTGGCAGCATCAGCCCGGAAAATGGCTTCAAGGAGGCCCTGGTGATCTCCGGCGGGCGCACCATCAAGGGGGTGGGGGGTGGGGTCTGTCAGGTCTCTACCACCGCTTTCCGCGCCCTGTATCGGGCTGGGCTGCCCATTCTGGAGCGCAATCAGCATGCTTACCGGGTGCACTGGTACGACAATATTGTGGGCTTCGATGCGGCGGTCTACCAGCCCTACCTGAACCTGCGGGCCAGGAACGACACCCCTGGCCCCCTGGTTGTCCGCAGCAGTGTCACCCGCACCACCCACACCGTGCGCCTCTATGGCATTCCCGACGGACGACAGGTAGCGGTTTCGAAACCCACCATCCTATCCCGTACCCCCCATCCTCCTGCCCAATACATCGTGGAACCCAGTCTGCGCCCTGGTCAGGTCAAGCAGGTGGACTGGGCAGTGGACGGCTTACGTACCCGTATCACCCGCACCATCACCCGCCCCGACGGGAAGGTAGACCTGGATGTGCTCAACTCCAACTTCCGCCCCTGGCGGGCGGTCTATCAAATAGGCCCACAACCCACTGTTCCAGCCGAAGAAGTGGCCTCGAGGTAGCTTCAGTCCCGGTGGCTATACTGCCAGCAAACACCCCTACGTAAGACTGAGTTCAACCCGGTTGCGGCCCAGGTGCTTGGCCTGGTACAAAGCCCTGTCGGCCCGATCCAGCAAATGATGGATGCCATCGCCCATATGACCCTCGGCGACCCCAAAGCTGGCCGATACCGCCCCCACCAGATCGAAGGGCCAGAAGGCAATATCCTCGCGCAGACGCTCCACCGCAGCCAGTACATCGTGCTGGCTTTCCCCGCGCATGATAATCATGAATTCCTCGCCTCCCCAACGCCCCAGCAGATCGCCCTTGCGCAAAGAAGAGCGTAGCCGTCGGCCCGCCTCCTTGAGTACCCCATCTCCCACCGTGTGCCCGTAGCGGTCATTGATCTGCTTAAAGTGATCCAGATCCAACAACACCACATATAGCCCGTGAGCCCGGTGTGATTCCTTTTCCAGGTACTCACTCAACGCCAGGCGATTGGGCAAGCCGGTAAGGGGGTCGGTGCGGGCCAGGGTGTGCATCTCTTCCACCTGGCGATTCATCTGGGTCAGGCGATCCTTAACCGCAGCCAGCAGATAGAGCAAACCTACCATCGCCAGCAGGCGAACCTCGCTGCGGACGAACGCCAGAAACTCCTCCGAAGAGCGTCCACTCGAGAACTCTCCCCCCAGGCGAAACAGCCCCAGGGCAAGGGTCAGGGCTACCATGGCCAGGCCAACCGCAATGCCCTGGCGCGGTGTGTAGACAATGTAGACCAGTACCATTACGTAAGCCATGGCCC
>NZ_CALMCQ010000481.1 GCF_937863175.1 uncultured Meiothermus sp.
CGATGCCCCCCTGGAGAAAGCCGCCTCGGGCGGGGAGCTCTCGCGGGTGATGCTGGCCCTGGCCCTGCTGACCGGGTCGGAAGCCGACACGGTGATTTTTGACGAGGTGGACACCGGCGTGGGGGGCGAGGCGGCCTGGCAGGTGGCCGAACGCCTGGCTCGCCTGGCCCAGAAACGCCAGGTGCTGGTGGTGACCCATCTCCCACAAATTGCCGCCCGGGCTAAAACCCACTACCGGGTGGTCAAACACAACCAGACGGTTCAGGTGCAGAAGGTGCAGGACGAGGATCGGGTGCGTGAGCTGGCCCGCATGCTCTCGGGAAGCTACTCCGAAGCAGCCCTCGAGCACGCCCGTGAACTGTTACTTGGCCCGGTTACGTAACGCGTTAATCACCATTGCGCAATACGAATAGCAAACCTACACTGATAGGCACACTGCCTGGCCGCTTATGAAAGCCTCTGCCCCTCCCCTTGAGCCAGACACCCTGAACTGGCTAAACCAGCTCTCGGAGGCGGTGGTCTGGCTTGATGAACAAGGGCTTGTGGGTTGGTACAACCCGGTCGCAGCCTCTATTATTCCCATCCGCAATCCCATCGGCAAGCGCCTGGAAAACTGGTTTCAACCTGTAGTGCGGGAGAACTTCGTTAGCAACGCCCTGAATGCGGGCTGGCGGCAGCACGATTCGCAGAAGGGAGTATGGGGTCTTGCCGGCAAACGGTGGCGCTGGTTCCAGACCAGTCTGGCTCCTTACAAAACCGGGCAACTGTGTATCCTGCACGAAGTGACCCAGGAGTACAACCAGACCCTGGCCTATGCCTCTTCCATCGAGGTACTGTCCACCCTCCTCACCCAGGAAGAGAACCTCGAGCAGCTCTTTATGCGGGTTTTGCAGACCGCCGTAGAGGTGGTTCCGGGCGCAGAGGCCGGGAGCCTGACCCTGTTGGAAAACGGCGAGTTCAGATTCGTGGCCCAGATCGGCTTTAGTGAGGAGTTGACCCAGCATGCCCTGAGCTATCAGCACGAGCTGGCCTGGTATGGGCTGGGCGAGGAAGCCTGGCTGCAGGGCAGGCCCCGGCTGCTGGTTGCTCCGCATATCCAGGAACGCACCAGACAATTCATTGCCCACGAGCTGGAGATGTTTAACCAGGCGGGCAGACTTGAAGATCTCCAGGCCACCATCACGGTTCCGCTGGTGTTGCAGGGCCGGGTGATGGGCACCCTCAATCTGGACTCTCCGACCTCGACTGAAGCCTTTCCACCCGAAGGTCTGGCCATTGCCAAAAACTTTGCCCTCCAGGCCGCCACCGTGCTCTACGGTCTGCTCTCACGGCGTCACCTGACGGAACTGGCCCTCAGCGATGCCCTCACCGGACTGGGCAACCGCCACGCCCTGGAAC
>NZ_CALMCQ010000482.1 GCF_937863175.1 uncultured Meiothermus sp.
GCGGTGGTGCTCAAGCACGAACTCCTGGATGCTGGGGAGCATTTGCGAACCCTGGCAGCCCGCATTGGCGAGCATGCCTATTTCCTGCGCCGCATCCGGGAGTGCCTGGACGAAGCCGGAAATGTGCGCGACGATGCCACCCCCCGACTGCGGGAAATCCGCCGCCGGGTGAATCCCCTGCGCGAGCAAATTCAGGACAAATTGCACCATTTGATGGAACGCAGTCCAGAAGCCATCCAGGAACGCTTCATCACCATCCGGCGCGACCGTTATGTGGTTCCGGTGAAGGCCAGTTTTCAGAATAAAATTTCGGGTATCGTGCTCGACCAGTCCGATTCGGGTTTGACGGTCTATATTGAACCAACCAGTGTGGTTCCACTGGGTAACCAACTCGCTAGCCTGAAACTCGAAGAAGACGCCGAGGTCAACCGGGTACTCTTCGAGTTGACGGCCATTCTGGGCCACGACCTCGAGCTGGACGAAACTTTGCGAACGCTCACCGAACTCGATACTGCCCGGGCTGCCGCCAGTCTGGCCGAGGACTGGAGGCTGGTGCGGCCCCGCCTGAACAAAGAGGGACTGTACCGTCTCAAGTCCGCACGCCATCCGCTGATCGCAAACCCTGTGAGCAACGACCTCGAGCTGGCCCAAGAGCACCGGATCCTGCTGATCACTGGCCCCAACATGGGCGGCAAGACCGCTCTCTTAAAGACGCTGGGTCTGGCTGTTTTGATGGCCCAGTGTGGGCTTTTTGTGGCCGCGGAAGCAGCAGAAATTGCCTTCCCGGATAGGCTGTTTGTGGACATCGGCGACCAGCAGTCTCTCCAGGAGAACCTCTCGACTTTTGCCGCCCATGTGTTGCAGCTTAAGGAGGTGCTGGAAGCGGCAACCCCCCATAGCCTGATCCTGATTGACGAGTTGGGCTCGGGCACTGATCCCGAGGAGGGCGCCGCCCTGGCGCAAGCTTTTGTAGAGGGGTTGCTCGACAAGGCGGTGCGAGGGCTGATCACCACCCACCTCTCCCCACTGAAGGCCTTTGCCCAGGACACCCCCGGTCTACAGAATGCCTCGATGCGCTTTGACCTGGAACACTTGCGCCCTACCTATCAGTTGGTGGTAGGAGCGCCGGGGCGCAGTTATGCCCTCTCAATTGCCCGGCGGCTGGGCTTTCCTGAGATTATGGTGGAACGGGCCGAAGAACTGCTGGGGCCGGAAGGGGGGCGGCTCGAGCGCTTGCTGGCCTCGCTCGAGGCTGAGCGTGAGCGCTTGCGAGTGGCCTGGCAGGCCGCTGAGAGCCAGCGGCAGAGGGCAGAGGGCCTGGAGCAGGAGCTTGCCTGGCAACAGGCCGAGTTGTCGCTAAACAAGCAACGATTGCTCGAGGAGGCCAGGGCCGAAGCCGAACAGGTGGTACAGGATGCCCAGGAGCGGGTGCGGCAAACCAGGGAACGCAACAAAACCCAGGGTCAGGGGCAAGTCATGCACGAACTCATCCAGCTTCGCAGTAGATACCAACGCCCAGAAAAGCTCGCACCGCCTGAGGCGGGTCTGCAGGTAGGAGCTGCGGTAGACGTGCCCGAGTACGGCGGCCAGGGAACCATTGTAGAACTAAGGGGTCAAGAGGCCGTGTTGCAAATGGGTGCAGTGCGGATAACCGTGCCCCTTGCGCGCTTGCAGCCCAAGGAAGAACCCCGCCCCCCCAGATCTGCAGGCAGCGTCCGGCACAAAGCCAAAATTGCGACGGAGCTTAACCTGCGCGGCCTCACGGTGGAGGAAGCCTTGCTGGTGGTGGACGATTACCTGGCCGAAGCGAAAGCCACTGCCACGACCCCCGTACGCCTCCTCCATGGCAAGGGCACCGGAGCCTTGCGCAATGCTTTGCGCGATTCACTCAAACGCGACCGGCGGGTAGAAGGTTTCCACGATGCAGTGCCCTATGAGGGCGGGCACGGGGTGACGGTGGTGCATTTGCGGGTATAAGTTACTGCATCCAGTTCGGCCTACGTTCGGAGTCTGCGTCCGTGACAGCGTGGTTTTGACCTACCAGGGTAGACAAGCCCCTTATGGTGCAGCTCGGGCGGTTTTCAAGGCGAAAATTCCCCTCGCACAACATTTTTTATCCAGCGAACAGTCTCATACCGAGTTCGGGTAGCTGGTCTCTTGACGGGAAACCATCTACCCCGACCAACGAGAGTAGACGGTCAGTACCCGGCTCACCGCCACTTCAATCTCACGTAAATCAAAGACATGAGTCGCTTATTAGTATGAAGGCCATGATTCTCATGAGAAATCGGGCTACCCTGCTAGCATGGAAGGAATGGATCAACCCCTAATCCTGATCGTTGAAGACGAGAAGGACATCGCCCGCTTTATCGAACTCGAGCTACAGGCCGAAGGCTACCGCACCGAGGTGGCTTATGACGGTATCACCGGTCTTTCACGCTTCCGCGAAACCAATCCCAATCTGGTAGTGATGGATCTGATGCTGCCGGTGATGGATGGCCTGGAGGTGGCCCGCCGGATTCGCAAGACCTCCAATGTGCCGATTGTGATTCTGACCGCCAAAGACCGGGTAGAAGATAAGGTTGAAGGGCTGGATGCCGGGGCCGACGACTACCTGGTTAAGCCCTTTAGCATTGAAGAACTGCTGGCCCGTATCCGAGCCCACCTGCGCCGCGTTACCCCTGCGATTACTGGAGAGATTCGGGTCTCGGATTTGATTATCAATCTCGAGGGTCGCGAGGTTTATCGGGGCGGGCGGCGCATCGAGTTCTCCAACAAGGAGTTCGAACTGCTCGAACTGCTGGCCAAGAGCCCCGGCAAAGTCTTCAGCCGCTTCGAGATCGAAGAAAAGGTCTGGCCTGGCTATCAGGGTGGCTCCAACGTGGTGGACGTGTACATCGGCTACCTGCGCAAGAAGCTGGAAGGCACGGGCGAACGCCGCCTGATCCACACCGTGCGCGGCGTGGGCTATGTTCTCAGAGAGGACTAGCCAGATTGCCCATTAGCCCCTCGCGGATAGCGAAACCGCTGACAACAGGCTATCGGCGATTGACCATTGACTCTAGACCATGACCCTGCGTACCCGCATCACCCTGCTTACGCTGGCCCTGCTGGCCTTTTCATTGTTGCTGATCGGGGGATCGGTGTACGGAACCCTGCAATTCACGCTCTACGACAGCCTGCGTCGCGAGTTGACCGAGACTTCGGTAACTGCTCAACGGCTGATTCAAGAGAGAGGCCACCTCGACGGCCTGCCCCTGACGGTTTATGGACAGGCCTTGTGGGTTCCTTTCCCCGACCCCACCGCCCATGACATCCTGCAGGGAGCCGCCATCCCGATTGCCCAGTCGGTTGCACTGAGCAACTCTACCCTGACGCTTTCAGAAAGAGGCTTGCAGGAGGTGTTGCGATCGGGCGGGTTTTACACCCAGACCGTCCTCATCCGACCCGATGGCACCGAAGTTCCACTGCGGGTGCGGGCGGAACGCCTCCAGACCGAGATTGCCGGGATTCCCCAGGGCAAGCAATTGGTAATTTTGCTGGTGGGCAAGTCTACCGAGGGTATCGAAAGCACCCTGGCCGATTTTGCCCGTACCTACACCGCCACTGCCATTCTGGTGTTGATTTTTGGCGGGCTCCTGGCCTTCCGGCTGGTACGGCAGACCCTGGAGCCCCTGGAATGGATCGCCAAAAAGGCTGAACAGGTCAGCAACAAACCCGACAAACTGCCCGAACTCGAGGGCAACAACGAGGTGGCCTCGCTGGTCAGGTCGCTCAACCGGATGCTCTCGCGACTGGAGGGCGCCTGGGAGACCCAGGGTCGGTTTCTGGCTGATGCTTCGCATGAATTACGCACCCCGGTAACGGCTATTTTGGGGCATATCAGCTATCTGATAAGGCGCACCCAGATTTCGGATCAGCAACGCGAAAGCCTCGAGATCATCAAGCGCGAATCGGAGCGGATGCAGAAGCTGGTAGGGGATTTGCTCGAGCTCTCCAAAACCGGCGGAAGCTGGAAGGTAGAACTGGGTTCGGTACACCTTCGAACGGTCTTAAACGAAATTGAGGAGGAGTATAGCAAGAGTTTCGAGGGCAGCATGGAGGTGCTGGCCTCCGACAATTTGTGGGTGCTGGGCGACCCCGAACGGCTGCATCAGGTAATCGCCAATCTGGTTTCCAACGCCATCAAGGCCAGCTCTACCCATATCCGGCTGGTGGTGCTAGATCTGGCGGAACGGGTGGTGGTGCGGGTGGAGGACAACGGGGAAGGCATCGCCAGTGAGCACCTTCCCCATTTGTTTGAGCGCTTTTACCGCGTAGACAAGGCCCGTGACCGCGAGCGTGGCGGCAGTGGGCTGGGGCTGGCCATTGTGCGCTCGATTGTGGAAGCCCATGGTGGCAGCGTGTGGGCCGAGAGCGAGCCCGGCCGGGGGTCGGTTTTCAGCATCTCGCTCAAGCGGGCCACTGCACCCCATCCGCAACTGGCCTGACCTCAGCAAATCAACGGCCCGTGGTTCTCTTCTCTTTTCCTACTGGGCTACCCCTGGCTTTCCGGGCCTGTACCCTGAACTTCTGCTCGAGCGAGGCCGCAAAGGCATGGTTGGTGTAGTCGAGGGTGATGGGGGTTACGGAAATGAAGCCATGCTGAACGGCCCAGAAATCGGTACCTTCTTCCAGCTCCGCGGTGGGCTTTCCCGCTACCCAGTAGTAGGGCCGTCCGTCGGGGTCCTCTCGTTCGACAATGGAGTCTTCGTAGCGATGGGTGGAGAGTCGGGTAATCTTAACCCCCTGGGGTGCGCGGTTGGGGAAGTTGACATTGAGCAGGGTCTTGTTTGGCAGACCATGCTTCAGCACCCACCCTGCAATCGGTACTGCGCCCTGTGCTGCTTCCTCAAACTGTAGTTCCTCACCTGAGGCATCCAGGCTGAAAGCAATCGAGGGAATTCCCAGCGAAGCCCCTTCCAGAGCCGCCGCTACGGTGCCCGAGTGGGTCAGATCCAGGCCCATATTGACCCCAATATTGATCCCCGAAACCACCAGATCGGGCCGACCCAGCAGCCTGCTGCCCAGCACCACACAGTCCGCAGGCGTACCGTCTACTCGGTAGGCCGGAGTCTCGCCAAATCCCGCCGAGGCCGTGTGCCTGAACCGCAGGGGCCTGCGAAAGGTGATGCTATGCCCCACACCCGACTGTTCGACATCGGGAGCGACTACATTCACCTGAGCAATCTGACGCAAAGCAAGGGCCAGAGCCTTGATTCCTGGTGAGAAGATACCATCATCGTTGGCAACAAGGATACGCATACGCGATTAGCCTAACGCCAAAAGGCCTGTGCGGAAAGCGGTAGCGAAAGGTAGTGGTTTGTGCGTGCGTATGGGAAATGCGTTTACCGGACGATCCCCGCTGGGACGGAGCAGCCTCCGTACACCAGGCGGACGATCCCCGGCACCCTCGATCTCACCCACCAGTCAAGGACGAACGGGAAACCAGAACGCTGCTAGCACCGGGTACCTGTACCTAGGCGTATACCAGTTCGACTACAACATAGGTCTGGCTACCCTTGGGACTTTTGACCTGCACCTCATCGCCCACCTTTTTGCCCATCAGGGCCTGGCCCAGGGGGGATTCATTGGAAATTTTACCGCTGAATACATCCGATTCGTGGCTACCCACCATCGTAACGCTCATACGCTGGCCGGTGGAAGTCTCGAGTTCCACTGTCACCCCGATCTGCACCTCGGTGGGGATGCCGTTGCCCAACTCCACCCGTTGCACCCGACTCAGGATGTCCTCGAGTTCGGCAATACGGGTGTTGTTTTGCCACATAGCCCGCCGAGCCTCGTCGTAGCCTGCATTTTCACGCAAATCGCCCTCGGCAATTGCCCGGCCCATCTCATCGGCAATTTGTTGTACTTTTTCGCTTTTCAAATAGGCAAGTTCCTGCTCGAGTCGCACCTGGCCCTCAGCGGTAAGGTATACTGGCTTTTTGTCTAACATCAAACAAAACCTCCATAGGCCTAGCGGATGTAGACCCCGACTTCAGTATAGTACAGCGCTCGATTCTGAGGTTACTGGCAGCCGGGTTAGAGACCGGAACCGGGGACATCTGAAGCCGTATTCCGCTCGAGACCCTGGTAGATGCTTTCAACGCAGGCCCCACCTCGAGCCGGGAGTGTGTACTCGTGGATGCTTGGGGTGGTTCGAAGTAGCCCGCCAACTGCCCCCGTTCGCACACAGGGGCTACTGGCAAGCGACCTCTAGGGGCCAACCCGGACGACTCGGGCTACCGAGGGCACACCGCTGGAGTTGATGACAAAGACCATGTAGAGATTGGGGGGGGCCAGGTTGGCATTGCCAGGGGCAGTCACCGTAAGGGTGCCTGTCGCTCTTGTCTGTATAGTCAAAGGCATAAAGCGCTGGGTGTAATTGAAACCATGGGTCGAAGCGCCCAAAGCCAGCAGGGTTACGGACTGGATACTGGCCGAGTCAGGTGTGTTGATGCTAAAGCTCTGGCCATACTGGATCGAGCTGGGGATGCTGCTGATGGTGGGGCGGGTTGCCAGCGAGCCGCTGCTATTGAAAAGGTAGGGTGGGTAATAGATCTCGTAGTTTTTCTGGTTGACCCCAGCCAGGGTGGTTCCGCTACCCGGCTCACACTCGGCCCCACAACCCCCACTGCCCGCCGTCCAGACCGTTGCATCGGGTAGCAGCAAGGCCACAGCGTGGTAGTTGCGCGGACGCTGCGCCCGGGCCACGGTTGTCCAGGTGTTGGTGCTCGGATTCCAGACTTCACCATGGTAGACCGACGAAGGGATGTCCCATAAATCGCCGTTATTACCACCATTTACAAACACCCGACCATCCGCCAGCAGTGTAGCGTTCGGGTGGGTGCGGGCAAAAGCCATTAAAGGCCCTGCCACCGAGCTGACGCCACTAGTTAGATCAATCAGCGTGCTGGTAGCACTGGCAGTAGTACCACCTCCAATGGTGATAATGCGGCCTGGTGTGAACATTACCGATGAACCATACCAACGATAGGGGCCCTGGCGCATCCAGGTCTGGCTGCTCCACGATCCACTACCCGTGGTATTGAGATAGGACATGGTGTTGCTCCAACCTGCGTGGAACACCTGCCCATTGGGTGCTACATGCATCCAGGGGAAGTAGTGTTCGAAGGTGCGCCCAGCCGTAGTAGCCCCAGTTAACTGGCGCAGGGTGCCACTGGTCTGCCAGACTTCGTGCACAGTATTATTGGCACCGGTCTCGGTCTGTCCGCCAGTGATCAGCAGCTCGCCATTGGGCAAAGGCGTCACACTGGGATACCAGCGCCCGGCCCGCATGTTGGGCCCCCTGGTCCAAGTTCTAGAAACCGGGTCGAAGATGTTGGTGTGCAGGCTCCCGTTGGGAGAACCCAGGTTGCCCCCGGCTACCAGCAAACGTCCATCGTGCATCACTGCCCAACCCGCACAGAAGAGGTCGGTGGTGTTGTTGTTGACCTCCTCAAAGGTGTTGTTCACGGGATCCCACAGGGTTACGATGGAGCTCTGGTGGAAGACCGCACTGGCATCCTGGATATCGCGGTAGACCCCGATGCGGTCGTAGCTATACCAGGCGATCACCTTGCCATCGGGCAGGAGCGCGGCATGGGTCGCCACCAGCGGGAAGTCGCGCACCGGGCCAAAAACCCCGCTTGTGGTGGCAGTGCTTCCTCCGTTGATGGGGGTTTCGATGGGAGGTGTGGTAACGCTGGCACTGGCTGCTGCACCCCGTACCCCGTTCACCAGTGCTGAGACCTGGTAGGTATAGACCGTACTGGCCGATAGCCCATTGTCCACGAAACTCGAGGCCACAGGTGCTCCAATCTGGACAAAAGAACCAGTGCTGCCCGTGCGCCGCTCGACAATATAACTGCTGGCACCGATCACCGCCGACCAGTCCAAATAAACACTGCCTGCCGAAAGTCCCACGGCAATCAAGTCGGTTGGCGCGACAATGGGATCGGAAGGAGTAGCACCATCGGCGTATAAGAACCGCTGGGGAATAATTTCTCTGGGCTGCCTGGGGCTGCTCCACGAAAGCTGGGCCACGGCCCCACCGCCATTCTCGAAATAGTCCATCCGAATGCTATAACGCTGTCCGGCGATCAGGGCAATTGTTCCGGTGCGGTCGGTGGGGGACTGGTTAACCCAGCGATCAATGATGAGTTGGTTGTTGACCCATAAACGCACCCCATCATCGGTTCGGGTAATGAAGGTATAGGTTTCGCTAAAGCGGGCCTCGATCTGCCCCGTCCAGCGCGCACTGAAGGTGTCGGGGCCGATCCGAGGGTCAGGCGAACCAGTACCCCAGTTGAAGTTGATGGTGGCATCGGTACGGGTGAAGGTGGTGCCGGTGAAATCTATGTTGTCAAAGTAACGCCCTGTCAAACCGCTGCCGCTGGAAGCCGCTGTGGTGGTTACTTGCTGCTCCACGCCCCCACTGCTACCGGCTGCGTTGACAGCTCGCACCCGGTAGGTATAGGTGGTGCTGGCCGTGACAGTATTGTCTGTATAGGTAAGGGCGGTGAGATTGGTGGCCAATACGCTGTAGCTACCAGTCCCCACGCGGCGCTCGAGGGTATAGCTGGTAGCCCCCGACACCGCACTCCAGTTCAGAACCACACTCGAGGCCGAGGTGGCACTCGCGGTAAAGGTGGAGGGGTTGGCAGGAGGTTGGGGCTGGCTCGAGCTGGCCACCCACTCGAACCAATCGTAGTTACCAGCGGCAAAGTCGGTGGTCGAAACCGCTTCGAAGGCAATCCGCACCGTCCGCGTGCCAGCCGTCAGGGGAATGGCGGCACGGGTGACAATACTGTAGGTATCCCAATTGCCTGCCGCTGGCACATCGAGCAAGCCGGTCACATCCTGGTCGTCCACCAGTACCCGGAACCTGGCCCCGGCCATCCGGTTGTTGACCCGCACCCGCAGATCGTAGTTGCCGGTCTGGGCCACTGCCACGGTGTACTCGAGCCACTCCCCCACCACGGTCCAACCCACCAGACCCCAGCCCGTACCTGCCAGCACATCTACCGGAGTATTGCGGTATCCTCCACCCCGATTGATGGTATCGCTATCGGAGAAAGAGATGCCCTGGCCTCCCTCGTCGAAATCTTCGAACTGAATGGTTCCTGGCACCGGCCAGGGGGTGCTACGACCATAGGGGGTCTGCTGGGGATTGACAGCAGGGGTGGTGGCGCCGGTCTCGACTCCAGTAGTGATGTCTGTGCCGTTGGTCGCCTTTACGCGATAGGTGTAGGCAGTGCTGGCAACCAGCCCGGTATCGGAATAGGTAGTGGTGGAAGGGGTGGCAATCTGGACGAAGCTGGTGGTGCTGGTGCGGCGCTCGAGGATGTAGCCGGTGGCTCCGCTGGCAGGGTTCCAGCTAAGCGCGATGCTGGTTGGTGAAGTTGCAGAGGCAGTGAAGCCGGTCGGATTGAGAAGACTGGTGCTGCCGGCACATACCAGCCGGGCATCGGCCCAATTGGCGTGGTCGTAGTAAACGTTGTCTCCCCCATCGCTGATGAGCAGGCGCAGTTGTTGCCGCCCGGTCACGTCCACGTCTACCGGCTGGCTTGGGCTGTTGCCCCGCATCACGCCAGAGTTAAACAGGCTAACGCCATCGGCGAACACCTGAAACACTACCGAGCCCCACTGGGTCTGGGTATCTATCTCATCATCCAGGCCCACCACCGCCTGAAACCGGCTACAGTTGGCTTCCAGGCTGTACATAATCTCTGAATTGGCGTGTGCACCCAGTCCTTTGGCATAGTTCACCCCGTTGAGGGTGAGGGTGCGGCCATCTCCCGCAGCCGACTCGCCGTTGCTCTGATCACGCTCAACCGGCCCCCAACCGTTGGTGGCCGTTACCCAGTTCAAATCGCTCAGGTACACATTGCCCGTCGGGGCTGCCATAATGCTCAGGTTACGATCATTCCAGGGCTTTGGCCCCAGCCGATAGGGTTCGGGGATGTTGGAATTGGGGCTCGAGCACGCGGTCAGAGCCACCCCCATTACCAGCAACAAAAGCCAGTGTCTATACCCTTTCCAATATGCCACCATACCCAACCCTCCTGCCACTACAAAACACGCCGTATTGGTCAAAGATTTAGCCAGCCATAATGAATGCTTAATGTAGTGTAACCAGACCGGGGGACATTTGCCCCGTTATCGTGTTCGTTATCCCCGATGGGAAGCAGGAAACGAATTCACAGGTCGGCGAGAAATCAGCCCTCATGAACCCGCGGTTGACAAAAATAACACTGTAAAGTATATTAACGTTGTGCGTAGTGTATCCCAGACCCGCCAGGAGCGCATCAAGCAGCGCAGCCTCGAACGCCGCGAGCGATCCCGCCAGGAGACCCGCCAGGCCATTCTGGAAGCGGCGATCCGGATGTTTGAGCGCGAGGGTTATGAAGGCTTTAGTTTGCGTCAGGTCGCCGAGAACATCGGTTACACCCCCACCACCATCTACCTCTATTTCAAAGACAAGGACGACCTCTTATTTGCGGTCTGCTCCCAGGGTTTTACCGAGTTTACCCACGCTCTGCAAACCGCCTATGCCACCCATTCCGACCCTTTAGAGCGGCTGCAGGCGTTGGGCTGGGCCTATTTCGAGTTTGGCCTCTCTCATCCCCTGCATTATCAGATGATGTTCATGCAAAGGGCAGAATGGATAACCGAAGCTCCCAGCGCCAAGGGGGACGCCGAAGGTTCCAACTCCTATTTGATCCAGATGAACGCGGTGATAGAGGCTATGAAGGCTGGGGTCATTCGCATGGGTGACCCCATCGAGACCACCAATCTAATCTGGTCGGGCATCCACGGCATCGTTTCACTGGCTTTGAGCATGAAGGGCATTGTGCCGAAATGGGAAGAAGCCGAGACACGGCGGTTGGTCAAAGGCTATTTTCAGATGCTTATAAAAGGCCTGCAGCCCTAGTTCTTTTTTTGACGATTTACTTTACGGCGTTAAGTGAAGTGAATATAGCAAGTAAAGGAGTGATGTATGAAAGAACTACATGTCATCTTTGGGACTGGCCCCCTCGGAAGTTCGGTGGCTAAGGAGCTGCTGCAGCAGGGATACCAGGTGCGGATGGTTAACCGCTCGGGCCAGGCCACCGTACCAGGCACCCAGACCGTGGCAGGCGATGCCTATTCGCTGGATGTTACCCGTCGGGTGACCGAGGGCGCGGCGGTGGTCTACCAGTGCGCCCAACCAGCCTACCACCGCTGGGCTGAGGAGTTTCCCGCCCTGCAGGGCAGCATTCTGGAAGGGGCCGCTGCCAGTAAAGCCAGGCTGGTAATCGCAGACAACCTCTACATGTATGGCGATCCCCATGGGCGAATCATCAACGAAAGCTCGCTGGAAGACCCTTACACCAAAAAGGGCAGAGTGCGCAAAGCCATGGCGGATGCGGCCTTAGCGGCCCACCAAGCGGGCAGGTTGCAGGTTGCCCTTTCACGCCCTTCCCACTACTTCGGGCCGGGCTACGTCATTGGCGGTGACATGGTGTTCAAAAAAGCCTTACAGGGCAAGGCCATGTTGTTTCTGGGCCGCCTCGACCTGCCCCACAGCTTCAGCTATGTGCCGGACGCAGGCAGGGCCATGGCCATCCTGGGAACCAGCCAACAGTCCTGGGGGCAGATATGGGTTCCGCCGGTGCAACCCGCCCTGACTCAGTTGGAATTTGCACGAAAAATCTGGCAGGCTGCTGGGCAGCCCGGCAAACCCAAAGCCCAAAGTCTCAGCCGTTTTATGACCCAACTCGCAGGTCTGTTGGTACCGGCCATCCGCGAATCGGTGGAGATGCTATACGAGTTCGAGAAACCGTACGTAGTGGATTCTTCCAGGTTTGAAAAGGCTTTCGGAGTCAGGGCAACCCCCACCGATGAAGCCATCCGACAAACGATGGACTCCTACAGACCTCCACTGAAATCCAGG
>NZ_CALMCQ010000483.1 GCF_937863175.1 uncultured Meiothermus sp.
TCGTAGGTTCAAATCCTACATCGCCCACCAGCAAGAAGCAAGGTGCAGTACAGTACAAGCCCTCGATCTATATGGTCGGGGGTTTGGCCGTTTTGTGCCGAAGTGTAACAGCGTGTGGTAGCCCAGTGGCGCGCGATTACTCATAAGATCCCAGGGCTGGGCAAAGAGTCTCTGCTCGCCTGCAAAGGTCAAATTCCGCTTTGATCCCGTCACCCGTCTGGGTACGCCCTACCTGTACCCAGACAGCCTTTCCCCGTCTAAAAGCACAACCGTTGTAACAGGCGACTGGTGGTGATGCACGGGAAATGTGACCTCTATTGCATGGGTAGACTCAGGTATCGTTCATAGCTGCCATTACCAGTCCCAGTCATCACTTTCTCTGCTTTCATTGCCAGGAGCTTCAGTATAAACTTGTGAGTGCGGTAACTATCCAGCTGCTAGACCTGCGGCCTTGCTACAACATCTTTTCGACTCTCCAGTGGTACAGCGCCACCGCGGTCAGGAAGAGCCCCGCTGTCCAGAGAAATAGCGCGCCAAGCTCTGGGTGGAACTGGCTTAGCGGTGCGCCCTCAAATATGATGCCCCCCAGCATGCCCATTAGATGATAAACCGGGTTATGGTCTGCCAATATTTCCACCAGCCCGGTTCCTGCGAAGGCTCCTCCGCGGTGCCAGTCAGAAAGCTGAAAGAGCACAATGGCGGGCGCAATCCCCAGGCCAATAATCGCAAACACGCTATTTGAGAAGGTAACATAGATGAGCCCAAGCGCCACAGCAAAAAACAGCGCAACCAAAAGCACAAAAAGCAAGTCCAGCCAGGATCCCGGGATACTGATCCGATAAACCAGCATCATGACAAATATCAGCCCCACCATGATGCTCAATCTGCTGACCATGTCCAGGGCCACGCCAAGAAAAAATCCTGTCCGGCTGATGGGCATAATCAGTATGCGGCGGAAGGTGCCGCTTTTGCGCATATCCAGTATGGTCAGCCCGACCCCGGTACAACCGAAAATGAGCATAAAGAGCAACACAATGGCCGCAGTCCTGAAGGCTCTCTCTGCCATCTCCATGGCCGCTAAATTTTGCACTACTATCAGCCCTACCGGAACGGCAAATATCCAGAGTAAGTTTGCCTTGTCTCTGAACAGGTCTTTCAGCGTATATTTGGCAAGAATAAGGGCCTTGATCACTTAGCCCTCCTTATCCCGGAATAGCTGCCTGCCGGTGTAATGGAAAAACACGTCGTTGAGCGTGATCTCTTTCTGGCTGCTGCTCCTGATCAGAAGGTTGCTCTGATAAACCAGCTGCTGAACCTGCGGCAGGGCAGATTTCTTCAGGGTAATTTCCAGAGAAAGCCCTTTGTGTGTGGCTTTTAGTACGCCCTGAAGCCCGGCAAGCAGCTGCACCAGTTCATTGGAAGGCATTTCAGCAAAGGTATACTCAACCAGCAGCTCGTCGCTTAGCGTTGACTTCAGCTCCTCTGAGCTCCCCTGAGCCACCAGCTTTCCTCGGTCAATCAGAATTATCCGCGAACACAGCGCATCGGCTTCTTCCATGTAGTGGGTAGTCAATAGTATGGTCTTGCCCTTTTGCTGGAAGCGGCGAATGGTCTCCCAGGCCTCCAGACGGCGGCTGGGGTCGAGTCCGACGGTGGGCTCGTCCAGAATCATCAGCGGCGGATCCGGGATGCTTCCTAAAGCGAAGTTGAGCTGGCGCTTCTGCCCTCCGGAAAGAGTGTGGGCCAGCTTATCGGCTTTTTCTCCAAGGTCGTATTCCTCGATAACCTCGGCCACTCGCTGTTTTGACGCTACACCATACATCTCAGCCGCCAGCGAGAGGTTCTCGCGCGCCGACAAGTTGTCAAATACCGCTGCCTGCTGAGGCACGTAGCCGAGTCTTCGGCGAACTTCCAGCCCGTTTTTTGTTGAACTTAGCCCCCAGACCAGCACGCTTCCTTTAGTCGGCTTACGCAGGCCGACGATCAGGTCAATAATGGTGGACTTGCCTGCCCCGTTAGGGCCTAGCAATCCCAGCACCTCCTTCTCTCTTATCTCAAAAGAGACATCGTCTACTGCCACCAACCGAGCAAAATGCTTGGTCAGATTTCGTATTTCGACGGGATTCACTGTCGGGCTACCTCCCAGACCCCCGTCACCATCGTCGAATAACCTCGAGGGCCGACTTCTACTAAGCTAAAATTCCCCTTAGCGACAGACTGTTTGTGCCAACCCAGACTAGTCTAACCGGCTACCGGCCAGGAGCGGGTCATCTAGACGAGTCGCTTACGCGATTCCGGCAAAGCCGTAACCTAGTCTTGAATCTGCGCAACGTTCCCCCATCTCAAGACACAAACAGGGTAACCGGGGGCGCGACGGACATTTGGCCTCTACTACACCCGATGACGCAAAGCCGAATAGCCACAGGGCTCGAGCTTATTTTTCGCCTCGGAATCGCAGGTCAGATACAGTTCTGTAGGGGAGTTTTCGCCTGGTTGTGGAAGCCACCACGGAAGTCGTGCCCGCAGGGGAGGGGGAGTATGCTATGGACAGCCTGGCTTGTGCCTGGCACCCGTTTAGTGGATGTGCCCGCAATGACCCACGAGATGCTCGAGTTCGTCGAGGCCCTGGGTAGCCAGGGGGCTCGCTCCCTGATCATCGGGGGTTATGCCCTGGCTTTTCTGGGAGTGCCCCGCTATACCAAGGATCTGGATCTGTGGGTAGATGCCGGC
>NZ_CALMCQ010000484.1 GCF_937863175.1 uncultured Meiothermus sp.
CCGTGATGTCCTTCTCCGCCCGCATTCTGCAGCATGCCCTGCTGTTGCCCCTGCAAGAAGAGCTCGACCTCTGGTTCCGGGTTCCTGCTGGCGCCAGCATCCGCCTTACCAGCAGCGCCGAAAGCGGCCTGATTGATATAGAGGCCACCTCCTACCGCGTGGCCCCAGCAGCCCAGGCCCAGTCTATGCCGAAAGTAGAGGTACTCGAATTTTTTCGTAGCGCGGTAGAAGCCGCGAGGAAGTACTAAATCCTCAAATACGAAAAAACCGGGGCACGAAGCCCCGGTTTTTGTTTGGTAAGGTGGGTTTATAGAGATATACCACACCAGCTTTACGCGCCGGAACGGTTGTCCTGAATGCCCGCCTGCTCGAGCCAGGTCTTTAGTCTGGCAATGGAGAAGCGGCTCATCGAAACAGCGTGACCCCCATAAACCAGGGTGGGTACGCTGCGTTTGCCGTTATTAACCCTCATGACCAGTTCGGTGGCATGGGGGTCTTGTTCGATGTCTACTTCGGTGTAGGACAGACCGAGGGTGGAGAGGGCTTGTTTGGTGGCGTGGCAGTCGGGGCACCAGGAGGTGGTGTACAGGGTAATCATAGCCAGCCAGGAGTTTACGGGAGTGATGGGAGACAGGGTGTGCTTTTGACAACGCCGATTATGCCTCACCGACCTCGAGCGCCGCTGTCAGGGCTGCGCCCAGCAGCCCGGCCTCGCCGCCCAGCCTGGCCAGGTGGATGGGCGGGGTGATCCAGCCTTCCATGTAGCGGTGGTAGGCGCGCATCACCTCCTCTATATAGCCCTGCCCGGCGTTGAGGGCCACGCCGCCGCCCAGCACAATGACCTCGGGGTCGTAGGATTTGACCAGCGAGGCCAGGGCGATGCCCACCCAACCCGCCGCCTGCAAGACGATGCGGCTGGCCCGGGGGTCGCCTTGCTGGAAAAGGGCAAATAGCTCGCGGGTGCCCATTTCGCGCTTGAAGGAAGCCAGGGCCATGCGCTCCATGGCCGGGCCAGTCGCCAGGGCCTCGAGGCAACCATCCAGTCCACAGCCGCAAAGCGGGCCACCCGGTTGCATGGTGATGTGCCCAATTTCTGCGCCCTGTCCATGGGCGCCCCGAAGCACCCTGTTGCCCCACACAAAACCGCCTCCCACACCGGTCGAGACCGTCATGAACAGGGTGGTGTCGGCCCCTTTGGCAGCTCCCAGCTTGTGCTCGGCCAGTGCTGCGGCGTTGGCATCGTTTTCCATATACACCTGGAGGCCGGTAGCCTGCTCGAGCAAAGAGCGGATCGGGAAATTGCTAAAGTTTGCGATGTTCGGTGCAAACTTGATCAAACCTTGCTTGAAATCGAGCGGCCCAGGGGTACCCAGGCCAATGGCCCCGACCTTTGTACCAGCGGCTTCCATTGCGGCCCTGGCAGCCTGGGCCATGGCTTCGACCACTGCCAGGCCCCCTTCCTCCGGTGTGGGTACCGTAACCCTGGCTTGAATGACGCCATCGCTCAGCACCCCAGCCATAATTTTGGTTCCGCCCAGGTCAATCCCCACTACGCTCATGACGACTCTCCTTGGTGATCACGTTCGACAATCAAGTCTGCCTCGCGGTGCAGAATCTCGGGCACCCAGAGGCTCACGTCCCCGATATAGGTGCCCATATAGGCCTCGGGCAGGCCAAAGCTGGTAAAGGGGGTCTCGAGGTGGACTGGAATACGGCTTTGTTCCAACCGAGCCTTGATTCCCTCGGCAACAACCCTGGGCGCCGAAAGAAACAGCACATAAGGTATCTCCCCGATCAAGCGGTGGGCGATGGTGTTTTGCTGCGGGTCATTCGCATCCATGTCGTGAGGGTCGTTCATTGGCTTACAGCATAACAGCCACTGATAGGGGGGAGGTTGGTGATGCAAAACGTGCTCCAGGCCTTTTGTAGACCTTGGCCTTCCAATTACCCAGAATTTGCCAGCCTTCCCGTTAAGCTGGAGAGGGGGTCGTTATGCTGAGGTATGCTGGCGCAAGTACGAACCTATAGTTTATTTGGCCTCGAGGCCCAGCCCATCACGGTGGAGGTGGATGTTTCACAGGGCATGCCCTTCTATGCCGTGGTGGGGCTGCCCGACAAGGCTGTCGAGGAGTCGCGTGAGCGGGTGCGGGCGGCCCTCAAGAACGCGGGGTTTCCCTATCCGCAAGGCCGGGTGGTCATCAATCTGGCCCCGGCTGAGTTGCGTAAAGAAGGCACCCATTACGATCTGCCCATCGCGCTGGGGCTGCTCTGTGCCCAGGGAACCATTCCCTCAGAAGCCCTGCAAGGTTTTGCTGCGGCGGGCGAACTTGGTTTGGATGGTGAACTGCGCCCGGTTCCGGGTGCGGTGAATCTGGCGCTGGGAGCGCTTCAAGATGGCAACAAACTACTCATGCCGCAGACTTCGGCCGAGGAAGCTGCCCTGATTGAAGATATCCAGGTTTTTGGTGCTGCCAACCTGGTGCAACTGGTACGCTTCTTACTTGGACACGAGGAGCTGCCCGCAACCCGCTCGAGCGAAGGGATGGAGGGTCTGGAAACCACACTCGACCTGCTCGATGTGAAAGGCCAGGCCAAGGCCAAGCGGGCCCTGGAAATTGCTGCTGCCGGTGCGCATCACCTGCTGATGACCGGCACCCCGGGTTCCGGCAAAACCATGCTGGCCAAGCGGATGGTGGGTCTGCTGCCGCTCCTCCCCAACGAGGACGCGCTGGAAGTCACCCGCATCCACTCCGCCGCTGGACGTTTGATGCGCGGCCTCATCAAAACGCCTCAATTCCGCAGTCCGCACCATACCGTCTCCGATGCCGGACTGATCGGGGGTGGAACCATTCCCAAGCCCG
>NZ_CALMCQ010000485.1 GCF_937863175.1 uncultured Meiothermus sp.
ATGCGGCGGGAATAATGGCCCGCACCTGTGGTCGGTACACCCGTTCATTCGAGTATTTAGAGCAGGCCCTGGCCTCTCGACGGGCGCTCGGAGACCGGCGGGGGGAGGCCATCGCGCTGAACAATCTGGCCGTGAGCGCGCGCGACCAGGCCGACTATCCTAAGGTTGAGCACTACGCTCGCCAGAGCCTGGCGATCGCCCGCGAAATTGGCGACCAGAACCTCGAGGCCCTGGGCTTGATGAACCTGGGGGTAGCGATGCGGGGACAGACTCAAAATGAAGTGGCAAGAACCTACTTTCAGCACAGCCTGGCGATTTTTAGCGAGCTAGGCGAAAAGCGATCTATAGCCGCGCTCCATAACTTCCTGGGCGGCCTGGCCCAGGATCAGGGCCACTGGCAGGAAGCCCACCAGCTCTACCAGCAAAGCCTCGAGCTCAACCAGGAGCTAGGAGATTACTGGGGTCTGGGTATCTCCACCCACAACCTGGCCACACTCTGGTACGAACAGCAAGACTACGACAGGGCCTGGGAAGTGCTGCTGCAAAGCCTGAACCACTACTACCGTGCAGGGGTACGGCATGGCCTGAATGAATGCTTTGAAACCATGGCCAGGATTGCCAGTAGGCGGGGCGACCTCGAGCAGTCGTCCTGGGCCCTGGGGGTGCTGGCGCAGCTCGAGGAGTCAATTGGACTGGCTTTATCAGACGAGCAGCGGGCTCTGCGCGAACAAATGGCGGAAGAACTGATTCTGGCGATGGGCCGACCCGCTTACCTGCAGGCCCACCAGAAAGGCCGCAGCGACTCACTAGAAAATGTCTACCGAAGAATCTTCAGTGGTTCGTTAGCTTGAGTTCCATAGCGTCGGAGGTTACTGGCCGTAGAGGTTTCCTTTCGCCTGAACCTGGGGTTTTGTCACCTGCACACTCAGTGGGACTGCCGGACGGTGGACTGGCGAGGTATCTGCTTCCACACCTTTTCCGGTGTGAGCGGCATGTCCAGATGGCCAATGCCCAGCGCGTCCACCACCGCACCGACCGCTGCTGGGGTAGCGCCGATAGCGCCCGCCTCGCCCACCCCTTTTACGCCCAGGGGATTGGTGGGGGAGGGGGTCTGGTGGGGGTAGGGTTCCATCCGGGGGATTTGAGCGGCCTTCGGCAGGGCGTACTCCAGGAAGCTGGCCGTCAGGTTCTGCCCTTCGCGGTCGTAGTGGATGCCCTCATAGAGGGCCTGCCCGATGCCCTGGGCAATGCCGCCGTGCTGCTGGCCCTCGTAGAGCAGAGGGTTCACCACCACCCCACAGTCGTCCACCGCAAGGTAGCGCAGAATCTGCACCAGGCCTGTCTCCCGGTCTACTTCGACCATGGCCAGGTGCGAGCCGAATGGATAGTTGGCGTCCTTGAGGGAGAAGCTCGACTGCCCCTCCAGCCCGGGCTCCATGCCGGGCGGCAGCTTGCGGTGGCTAAAGGCCGTGGCGAGGATCTGCTCCATCCCGACCCGCTTGTCGGTTCCACGCACGCCCCAACCCTGTTCACCCAGTTCAATGTCCTCCGGAGCAGCTTCGAGCAGATGTGCAGCGATCTTTATCAGTTTGTCGCGCACTATCTCGCCTGCTTTTTTCACCGCCGAACCCCCCACCGAAAGGGTGCGGCTACCCGCGGTGCCCATCCCGTAGGGGATCGCCAGGGTGTCGCCCTGCACCACGCTGAAGCGCTCAGGCGCGATGCCCAGCAGGTCGGCCACAATCTGCACAAAGGCATTCTGGGTGCCCTGGCCGTGGGGCGAGGTTCCGGTTAAAATCACCACGCTGCCATCCGGATTGACCCGCACCCCGCCGGTCTCCCAGCCGTAACCGGTGATTTCCACATAGCAGCAGAGACCAATTCCCACCAGACGCCCCTGGCTACGGGCCTGGGCCTGCTCCTCTCGCAGTTGCGGGTAGTTGCTCACCTCGAGCAGCTTCTGGAAAACCTCGGCATAAGCCCCAGAATCGTACCTGGCCCCGGTGCGGGTTTTGTAGGGGAACGGCCCGGTAATCAGGTTTTTTCGCCGTATTTCCGCTGGGTCGAGGCCCAGCTCTCTGGCGCCTATGTCCAGCAGCCGCTCCAGGTAATAGGTCGCCTCGGGCCGTCCGGCGCCGCGGTAGGCTCCGGTGGGGGTGGCGTTGGTGTATACGCCCAGCATCTCCAGCTCCACCGCCGGAATCTCGTAGGGGCCTTGCAGCATCAGGATGGTGCCGGGCAGGTTGCCCAGCGTGGTCTCCAGTGCATAGGCGCCCAGGTCTGCCACTACCCGCCCGCGCAGGCCCAGAATCTGGCCCTGGGAGTCGAAGGCCATCTCCAGCTCGGCTTGCTGGGCCCGCCCGTGAATGGTGGCGTTGAAACTCTCACTGCGCTGCTCGACCCACCGGACGCTCTTGCCCAGTTGTCTGGCCAGATAGGCCACCAGGACTTCCTCGGGGTATACGTTGATCTTGGCGCCAAAAGCCCCGCCCACATCCGGGGTAATCACCCGTACCTGGTTTTCGGCGAGCTCGAGCCTCTCTGCTATCGCACTGCGCAGATCGTGGGGCATCTGAGCGCTGGACCAGACCGTCAGGGCCTCGCGAATCCCGTCCCAGACAGCCAGAATGCCCCTGGGTTCCATTGGAGCCGGAGCCACCCTTTGCTGCACCAGCTGGGCCTTTACCACCTTATGGGCCTTTTCAAAAGCTACGGCGGTCTCCCCCGAGGCGGTGGTGCGTTGTAGAGCGATATTGGTTAGGAGCTGGGGGTGCAGCGGCTCGGCCTGCATGGCCAGCAATGGGGTCGGATAGGCCGGCAGGGGATCGTAGTCCACGCTGATCTGTAAAAGTGCATCCTGGGCGGCAGCCAGCGAGGTTGCCACAACCGCCGCGACTGGCTCGCCCACATAGCGCACGGTATCGCTAGCCAACATCGGGTGGGTTACCACTTTAGCATCCCGCGCTGCCGAGGCTGGCGCGTGCAGGGTAGGCAGATCCCTGGCGGTGTAGACTGCCACAACCCCCGGTATTTGCAGGGCGTCGGCCACGCTTGTCCGGCCCAGCCTGGCGTGTGCGTAGGGGCTGCGCAACAGCACCAGATGGAGCAAGTTTTCCACTTGGATGTCAGCGAGATACTGCCCCTGGCCCCGGATCAGCTTGCCATCCTCGAGGCGCTTCATGGGTTTGCCAATATAGCGGTTAGACATGGAGCCATGTTACCGATTGCCGCGGTTGGGATAGGCGCCTGTCTTACTACATTCCTTCGTGGGTAAAGTTGCTGTCCAGGTCTGGTGGCAGTCTCCACCCATTTTGGGTCGGTGACACATGCGTATGCTAGGGGAGCCATGCCAACCCATTCCTTCAAACCGACCCATTACCACAACACCATCGGCTCCCATCCACCCGTGCTCACAATCGCCCCTGGCGACACAGTAGCCACCACCTGTGTGGACGCAAGTGGGCTGGATCAGCACTTGCAGCAGGCCACCCCCAGGGGCAACCCCATGACCGGGCCTTTCTTTATCCAGGGGGCACAGGAAGGCGATACGCTGGTGGTCAGGCTGGAGAAACTCAGGCCCAGTCGCACCAGTGGCTGGTCGGGGGTGGTGCTGGCCTCGGGTGTGGTAGACCCCGACGACGTACCTGCTCTGGCCCAGGCCAGGGGAGAGCAGCGCAGGCTGGACTGGGAGATTGATCTTGTTGCCAACACCGCCCAATTGTGTTCGCCTGCGGGCAGGCTCGAGGGCCTGAAACTGGCTCTGGATCCCATGCTGGGCTGCTTTGGGGTTGCTCCCAGTCGTGGGCAGGCCATCTCCACCGCCACCTCTGGCCCCCACGGCGGCAATATGGACTACCGGGGGTTCAGGGAAGGGGTCACGGCGTACTTCCCGGTTCTGGCGGAGGGTGGCTTGTTTTTCCTGGGCGACGGACACGCCTTGCAGGGGGATGGCGAAATCACCGGAACCGGTATCGAGACCTCCATGGAGGTGCGGTTCAGCGTTGATCTCATCAAGGGCCAGCGCATCGAGTGGCCCAGGGGAGAAGACGCAGAGTACCTATTTACGGTAGGCAATGCGCGGCCCCTCGACCAGTGCGTACAGCACGCCACCAGCGAGATGCTACGCTGGCTTACCACGGAGTACGCTCTGGATATTCAAAGCGCCTCGCAGCTGATGGGTCAGTGTGTCCGCTACGATCTGGGCAATATCTTCGACCCGGCCTACACCATGGTCTGCAAGATGCCCAAAAAGCTGCTGGAGAGTCTGCCCCGTTGAGAGGTGCAGCGGTTATTTTGCCATGGTGCGGCGCAACAAATCCTGGACGATCTGCTCAATGCGGACTCCCTCAAACTGGGCTTCCTCGGTCAGAAGCATCCGGTGTGAGAGGGCGGGCATGGCTGAGCTGCGCAGGTCGTCCCAGTCGAGGTGGGCGTGGCCTGCCAGGTAGGCCAGGGCTTTGGCCAGGTTGAGCCAGGCCTTGGCCCCACGCGGCGAGAGTCCCATACGCAGGTGTTTTTCCTCGTTGGCTAGCTGGGCGGTGTTGGCAATCGCTTCCAGCGCGGGCTGGCTGACCACCACCTGCCGCGATTCGGCGCGGGCCTCGAGCAAATCCAGCCCAGCCACGGGCTGGGGGTTGGCGGGCTCCTCCGAGAGAATCTTGATCCAGGTGGTTCTGGGGGGCGCCTGGACAGTAATTTTTGCCATAAAGCGATCCAGTTGGGCTTCGGGTAAGGGATAG
>NZ_CALMCQ010000486.1 GCF_937863175.1 uncultured Meiothermus sp.
TCTGTACTTTAGCCATAAGAAGCTCCTGTTTCGTGCATCTAGCGCACCTCCAGAACCTCGAGGCCCCTGGCCCGCAGTGCGGCGGCTGCCGCCGAGGTGTCCTCGAAGGGGCCGACCCGCACTTTAACCAGTCCACCCTCTTCGACCAGCACCACCGGATAGCCCGCTTGTTGCACGGTCTCCACCACCGACTGGGCAGTCTGGGCACTGCGGAAGGCGCCCACCTGGAGGAATCGGCCCGTGCTGGGGTCGGGGCTGGCCTGTGGCTGGTCGGGCGGGGCTGCGGGGGTGGCTGCGATACGGGCTACCTGCGGCTGATACTGACCGAGGGTGTTGGCGATGGCTCGAGCGCGGGCCTGGCTGTCGTAGGGGCCAACCCAGACCCGGGTCAGGTTGCCGGAGGCCTCGAGATCCACCGGATAGCCTTGCTGACGCAGGGTCGTGGCCAGACGCAGGGCGTTTTCGCGGTTGCCAAACGCACCCACCACCACCCGCCAACTGCCGCCCGCATCGGCGGCCAGGGTTGGACGTTCGGGTCGGGGGGTGGGCGCAGGACGGGTCTCGGGTCGCGGTTGCCGATCCTCTACCTTAGGAGGAGCCGGTACGGGTTTGGCGACCGTGGGCGCCTGCGGAATGGGCAGTACCGTGACCACGGTTTCGGGTTCAGGCTGGGGTCGAGGCTGCACGGTGGGCGGGGCTGGGGGTCTGGACGGGGGTGTGGTTTGGGGCTGAACCTGCGGGGCCGGAGGAGAAATAGCAGCAGGGGGCGTCTGCCCCCTCTGTGGCCCAGCAAGCGGGTTAACCCCGGTCAGAAAAAGCACCACACCAGCCATGATGGCCGCAACCAGCAGGAAGATCAGCACATCGAGCCAATTTGATCTAAGCCAACCCATGCCACCAATCTACCGCAATAAGTCCCTGGCGGGAGCATAGCCGAGGTCGGCGGAGCGCTGCCAGGCCCGCCTGGCTTCGGCCACCCGGCCCAACGAGCGCAGGGTTAGACCCAGGTTGTACCAGGCCACCGAGTTGCGGACATCCAGGGCCACCGCTTGCGATAGCACCCGTTCCGCATCGGAGTATCTGCCTGCGGAGTAGAGGGCCGCACCCAGGTTGGCAGCCGTAGAAGCACTGGGGGACAGGGCCAGGGCTCTTTCGAGCGATGTGGCGGCGGCAGCATAGTCCTTCAGGTTGAACTGCGAGACCCCCAGAAAGAACCAGGCATCAGCGTTGTCGGCTCTTTGCTGGGTAACCTGTGAGAGGGTTTCAACCGCCTCGGTGTAGCGGCGCAGGGTATAAGAAGATTTGCCCTGTAGGAACAAAGCATCTATTCTGTCGGCTCCCTGGCTGGCCCGGACGGCCATTGCAGCAAAGCGGCCCGACTCGGCGGCCTGACCCAGGCGGTCATAGGCGGTGGCTAGACCCAGCAGCACTTTGGGTTCATCCGGGTTCTGCGCATAGGCATTCTGGAAGGACTCCAAAGCCCCTCTAGCATTGCCATCGCGCAGGCGGGCTATCCCCAGGTTGTACTGGGCAGCCCACAGTCTGGGATCGAGACGGGCTGCTTCCTGTAGCGATGCCTGTTGCTCGCGGCCTTGTTGGAGGGTGGACTTTTTGAGCAGCAGTTGGGCGCGTACCGAGTTGTCCCTGGCGGCTTCCAGCCCCCGGTCAATCTCGCGTAGCGCACGCTGGGGCAGCCCCTGGGCAGAGAAGATGTCGGCGATCTGGGAAACGGCCTGCACATTGGCTGGGTCGGTACTCAGAATTTGGTAGAGCACCGGCAGGGCCTCCAGGGGTTTGTTGGCCTTTACCAGGCTATCGGCGAGCAAAGAGGTAAGTTCGGCGTCACCCGGCACTTTTTCCAGGCCTTTTCGGGCAGCAGCAGCAGCAGCATCGTGCTGTCCCTGGACGCGCAGGGCTTTAACCTGGCCCACGTAGGCCGGCTTCAGATCGGCTGGGCTCAGGTTGGCCTTTTCACCCACCTCAACTGCTCTGGCAAAGGCCTGACTGGCCTCCCCGGCCTGGCCCTGGCGGTCACGCACCACCCCCAGGTTGAACCAGCCCTCAAAACGATTGGGATCGAGGGTGGTGAGCAGGTTGAATTCGAACGCGGCGCCGCGCAGGTCGCCCAGGCGATACAGGGCCAGGCCCAGGCCAAAATGAGCGCTGTAGTTGGAGAAGTCCCGGGCGATTACGGCTTCAAAACCCTGCACAGCTTCGTTGAGCCGCCCGGCCTCGAGGGCCGCCTGGGCCTGTTGCAGCGTCTGCTGGACAGCAGGTGCTGGCTGTGCAGGCTGACTTTGCTGCGCCCAGCCCAACGAAAAAATCAGAAGCGCCGCGTACAAAAGTTGTTTCATAGCGTCTCCTTCAGGTTAATCCTCATCTTGCGGCTCATTGTAGCACGTGAAGAAAATGCACAAGCGGCAAATGCACTTATCAAACCAAGCCCCTGACCAAAAGTCTAATACCAAATGTGCAGGGTGTGACGACAAACGGTCGTTCGCATACCGTACCCAGGGCGCGTCTGAGAGCCTCCCGCTTCGACTCTGGGGACAGCCCCGCGTAGAACTGGCATCCTGGGTATCTTGACCAAACGGGCCTCCCCCGCTAGTATGTAAAAGCTGTCACATGCAGCAGCCATCGCGGGGTGGAGCAGTCTGGTAGCTCGTCGGGCTCATAACCCGAAGGTCATAGGTTCAAATCCTATCCCCGCAACCAAAAAGACAGGGCCTGGGTTTTATCCTGAGCCCTGTCGTTTTCTAGCGGTACCTCCTAACCCCTGCTTAAAACGTAAGTCCTCCCTCAAATTCGTTCTACCCGCCCGAGCGCCTCCGCCGGGGTGCGGGCGCCGATAGCGAACAGGGCCACCCGGAGTTCGGTCAGAAAATCCTCGAGCCACTCCACCACAGCTTCGGGGCCTTTCAGGGCTGGTTCCAGCAGTGGACGGGCCATCGCGACCATCTGCGCCCCCAGGGCCAGGGCTTTGGCAGCATCGCTGCCGGTGCGGATACCCCCCGAGGCAATCAGGGGCTTGTGGGGTAAGGCGGCCCGGCACTCCACCAGGGCCTGGGCGGTCGGGATGCCGATTTCCACCAGTTCGGGGTGCAGGATGCGTCCATGGTGAACAAACTCTTCAACCCGGGCCCAACTGGTTCCACCCGCACCCGCCACATCCAGCGCGGCAAAAGGCAGGTGTGCCAGTTCCCGAGCAATTTCCCGCCCAATTCCGTGCCCCACTTCCTTGAGAATGACTGGAAAGGGTAGTTGCGGAAGCAGGTCAAGCAGCTTATTCAGCAAACCCCCAAAGTCGGTGTCGCCCCCCACTTGAAGGGCTTCTTGTAAGGGGTTGATGTGGAGCGCCATGGCATCGGCCCCAACCAGCTCGACAGCCTGCTCCAGGTGCTCGAGGCCATAGCCTTTATTCAGTTGAACCAGCCCCAGGTTGCCAATCAGCAGGGTACTGGGGGCCACCTCGCGCACCTGGAAACTGATCCTGGCCTGGGGGCGTTCCAGCATGACCCGCTGGCTGCCCAGCATCATCCCCACGCCCAGTCGTTCTGCCGCCAGGGCCAGGGCGCGGTTGACATGCCCTCCGTGTTCCTCGCCGCCGGTCATGGCCCCAATTAGGAACGGTGCTCGGAGGGGTTTGCCCAGAAACTCCGTGGACAGGTTCACCTCCTGCAAGGCCAGTTCGGGCAGGGCCCGGTAGCGCAGACGGTAGCGTTCAAACCCGGTGGTGAGCCGGGTGAACTCCACTGGCTCGTGGAGGCAGACCTCTAAATGTTTGCGTTTGCGAATTTGTATATCGGGTACATCCACGGCTAGCGTGATTGTACAGGGCATTTCCGGCCAGGCCTCCGGCAAAGCCGGCGAAGCCGGGTTCAGCGCGGTCTGCATACGGCTTGACCGAGATGGAACCGAGGCTCGAGGGTCGAAAGCTAAAGGCTCAGGAGTAAGTACGCTTGACGCCGGATAGCGGCGATAACCTCCGGCAAGAAGATTTGCCGTTCCGGAAACAATTGTGTCGCCAGAACGAGCGGCAAAAGATCCGCAAACCGCGATATAGTAACCCTGATGATTCTGCTAGTTTTCGAGGCGATTGAGCCCGACCTTTTACAGGGGTTTCCTGAGGGGGTGGAAGTGGCCTTTTTGCCCAGGGAAGCGCCTTTGTCGGAACGGGCGTTGCGGGCCGAGTTTGCGGTGGCGCCCTACGGCAGCGGATCCCGGCGGTTTTTTGCCGAACTCCCCAACCTCAGAGACCTGAAGGTGGTTCAGACGCTCACGGCTGGTGTGGACTGGATTCTGCCCCACCTGCCTACCGGGATGGTGCTTTGTGATGCGGCGGGCATCCACGATATTCCGGTCTCCGAGTGGATAGTAGCAGCGGTGCTGGGAGCCATTAAACGCTTCCCCGAGTTCCGCGATGCCCAGCGGGAGCAGCGCTGGGCCTACCGCTGGGTGGACGACCTGGAAGGCTCGACGGTGCTGTTTCTGGGTTATGGTTCGATTGCCAGGGCCACCGAAAAACGCCTGACCCCATTTGAAGTTAAGTTTATTCGGGTGGCGCGAACCGCACGGGAGGGGGTGTATGGGTTTGCTGCGCTGTCAGAGCTGCTTCCCAAAGCCGATGTGGTCATCAATCTGTTGCCCTACACCCCCCAGACCCACAAGCTGATTGGGGCCGAGCACTTCGCCCAGATGAAACCGGGGGCGCTTTTCGTCAATGCGGGACGGGGCAAGACGGTAGACCAGGAAGCCCTGGTGGAGGCTATCCGGGCCAGGCTGGTGCGCCTTGTTTCCGACGTCAGCGACCCCGAACCCCTGCCCGAAGGACATCCACTGTGGTCGCTGCCAGAGGTGTTTTTGACCCCGCATATAGCCGGCTCAACCCCCAGGCTATTCGAGCGCGGCTTCAAGCTCGTACATCAGCAAGTGGCGCGGTATGTGAGGGGGGAACCCCTGCACAACGTGGTGACGGATGGTTATTGACCTGCTGATTGCCCTGGTTTTTGCCGTTACTGCCTGGGCCATGGCACTATGGGTCTCGGCGGAGGTGAGCCTGAACCCAGCCCAGAACCGTTTACAGAGCGGCATCAATGTGGGGCTCACCGTTGCCATTCAAGCGGTGTATGTGCTGTCGGTGCAGACGACGGGTACCTGGCGCGATGCCTTGCTGGTGGTTTCGGTAATGCTTTTGCTCTCGTGGTATGGCATGCTGGGCTTGACCAGAGCGATGACCCGGAGCGCCACCCCCCAAGCTCGAGGTTTTGTCCCGCGCCTGACCGAGTTTTTCCAGCGCCTTCAGCTTGCCGGACACCGGGCCGTTGCTTTCGTGGTTCTGTTGCTAATGGGTGCGGGGGCGCTGGTTGGGCTTGGCGACCCCACCCTGATGCTTACCTTTACCCTGCCGTACCTAGCGGCCTTGTTTTGCACCTTGTGGGTTCCTCTCTGGGTGCGGACGCGGGGCTGAGCGGTGTCATTGGGCCTCTGCAAATGTCCGTGGCAGCAAACTCATCGAGAGCGGTTTCGGGAAACAGTGCGGGGTAAACCAGTACCTACCGCTTGGTCGAGCGCACCAGGAACAGTGCGACGGAAATCAGGAAAAAGGTAATCCAGGCTTGCAGGGGAATGGGGAAGCTGGGGATGTACTCGATGTTGCAGGGAATGGGGCCGGAGCAGACACTGGGAGCAAAGCCAGGAACCCACTGCTCCAGCAGGTGGTAGCTGCTCCAGAACAGCCCCAGCAGCGAAAGCGTAAGGGCGTAGGGTTTGATGTTAACATCACCGCGCCAGGTGGCAATGGCCAGGATAAAAACCAGCGGATACATGGCGATGCGCTGATACCAACACAGTGTACAGGGAATGAAGTGGCGCACCTCGGAGTAGTAGAGGCTACCGAGCGTCGCTACCAGCGCTACCAGCCAGGCAAAAGCCAGGAGCAGCGCGTTGCGGTCAAAACCACTTGTAGATCGGGTCTGCGTCGTATTCATACTAACCGCCAGGGTACTAAACCGCCCTGGGTTTGACCAGGGAATTCCGCCCCCACTTCAGCCGAACCTTTCAGGTATCGGGGCAGATTTGTGCTTCGGTATGCCCACCTCATCCGAGCAGGGCCTCAACAAACTCGCCTGCGTCGAACGGCTGCAAGTCGTCGGCCTTCTCGCCTACCCCGATAAACTTGATGGGCACCCCCAGTTCACGCACGATGGGTACCAGCACACCGCCCCTGGCGGTACCGTCGAGCTTGGTGACAATCACACCGGTCAGGCGGGCGGTCTGGTGGAATTTTTTAGCCTGCTCGAGGCCATTCTGCCCGGTTACGGCATCCAGCACCAGCCAGACCTCAGCCGGCTCGCCGGGGTCGGCCTTGGTGATGGAGCGCTTGACCTTAGCCAGCTCCTCCATCAGGTTGTGCTTGGTGTGCAGTCGGCCTGCGGTGTCCACCATCAGCAGGTCGGTGCCCCTGGCCTTGCGGCTGCTGGCCGCGTCGAAGGCCAGCGCTGCGGGGTCGGAGCCCTCTGGCCCCTGGATCACCGGGATGCCCAGGCGCTCGCCCCACAGTCCGAGTTGGGCCCCCCCCGCTGCACGGAAGGTATCACCCGCACAGAACATCACGCTCTTGCGCTGGCCCTGGTAGTACTGCCCCAGCTTGGCGATGGTGGTGGTCTTGCCCACGCCGTTTACCCCGACCATCAAGATCACCTTGCCGGCTGGCTCAACGGTGGACTTTTTTGCGCTGGGGTTAAAGCCAGCCTTGCGAATTTTGGCCCGGAAGCTGTCGGGCTCGAGCTGTACCGTGAGGGCTTGCTTGAGGGCTTCGCGAAGGTCTTTTTTGCCCGACTGGCGCACCTCTTCCAATACTTCGCTGGTGGCTTCGACCCCCACATCGGCGGCAATCAGGGCGAACTCGAGTTCTTCCAGCACCTCTTCGGGGCTTTTGCTCCAGGGAACAGATCTGGTGAGGTTGTCACGGGTCTTGCTAAGACCCTCTTTGAGGCGCTGAAACCAGCTCATAACGCTTCAGTCTACCGCTCTCAGGTAAGGTTTGGCGGATGGAAAGTCACAGAATATGGAATGCAGATGCAATTGCATCGCAAAACAGATAGGAGTCGTTGCCGTCAAGTCGGTAACGGCCACCACCAAAAGCACTCGTGCTACTGCTGCTTGGCCAGAATTTTTAGAACAAAGGACAGGACTCCCTTATCGCAGTGAATTGCGCAGGGTTGTAGAAAGCTTACCCTCGAGTCTGTTGTTCCAGGTCAGGAGCTAGGCTTTTATCATATACAGCCAGAGAGCCAACGAAACAGGGGCATGGGTTCGG
>NZ_CALMCQ010000487.1 GCF_937863175.1 uncultured Meiothermus sp.
AGCCCCCGGGGTTAGGGTCTGATTGCCCCAATCGTAATGCGATATGACCCGATTGCGCTTCGGGCAGCTTTCGACTACCCGCAGTGAACTCGCGCTAGGCGGGGAGGTATCGGCAGGGTTTTTCCCTTCACCCCACAGTATCTGCCCTCGAGTGCCCCGAGCTTCCCATGGCTCCAATTCACACCCCGCTTGCGATAGGCTGAGGGCGCTATGCCCAAAACCCCTGCCCCGGAAATTGGCCTATGCTTCGCGGCGGATGGAGATGACTGGCCAGAGTGCCTGCATGGGCTGGGTGGTTGAAGGGTGAGCCATAGGGTGAATTACTGGATTGGCCAGACCCTGCGCGTCGAGTTCTGGAAGTATCCTGCCGACACGCTGCACTACTGGTGGGAAGCCCAGGTGTACGAGCTGCGCGATGAAGGGGTGCTGGTCTACATGCCGCTTGGTTTCGAGTTTCACCACGTTGGCAAAAACCGGCTGCTGCGGGTGGATCACCAGGCCTATGTAGCTTTGTTTGTGGGGCGCTGGTACTCGGGGGGGCCGGATTTGGATGCGGATGGGAAGGTGCTGGAATACTACTGGAACATTCAGACGCCGCCGCGTTTCGAGTCGAACCGCATCTGGCAGTACGACCTGGAAATAGATGTCAGGTGCAGGGCCGACCACACCTGCCAGTCCTACGACCTGGAGGAGTTTGCGGTCAAAGCCCCGCTCTATCCCGCCGAATGGGTGGAGCAAGCCAACCGGGCCGTGCAGCAGGTCGAGCAGCATGTGCGCCGACAGCAATGGCCGGTGTTGCCGCCAGAGCAGGGGAGATCGTGGTTGGAGCGGATATAGACGAACTTACGCTGCGGGTGTTGAAATTCTTACACCAGGCCGACTTTTGGGGGCCTTAAGCCAAAGCCAGTGGCCGAAAGCAAACCTCAACCACGACTTGTGACCTGCGCCTGCGTACAGGTCGCTGTACCTGGTCTGCCAAACCCTTTGCCGTTGCCCCTACTCTTGACCCCAGACCCTCGACCCTGGACAATCTACTGGTATGCGAGGTCTGTCCAAGCGCGTCAAGACCATGAAACCGTCTTCGACGGTGGCGGTGAATGCCAAAGCCCTCGAGCTGCGTCGTCAGGGGGTAGACCTGATTGCCATGACGGCAGGCGAACCCGATTTCGATACCCCCCAGTTCGTCAAAGATGCTGCTGCTCAGGCGATGTTGGCGGGCAAAACCAAGTATGCTCCGCCTGCGGGCATTCCCGAACTGCGCGAAGCCATCCGGGCCAAGTTCAAGCGCGAAAACGGCCTCGAGATCCCCACCGACCAGACCGTAGTGACGGTTGGCGGCAAGCAGTGCCTTTTTAACTTATTCCAGGCTATCCTCGATCCGGGCGACGAAGTGATCGTGATTGGCCCCTACTGGGTCAGCTATCCCGAAATGGCCCGTTTTGCCGAGGGGGTGCCGGTAGAGGTCAACACCGGCCCCGAGTCGGGTTTCATTCCCGATCCTGGCGAGATTGAGGGCAAGATCACCCCCCGTACCAAGGCCATTGTGCTCAACTCCCCTGGCAACCCCACCGGTGCGGTTTATCCCAAAGAAGTCTTGGTGGCCATAGCCGAACTGGCCAACAAACACGATCTTTATATTGTGTCCGACGAAATTTATGAACACCTCATCTACGAAGGCGAACACTTTTCACCAGCCCATGTGGCCCCCGACCGTACTATCACCGTGAACGGCGCGGCCAAGGCTTATGCCATGACCGGGTGGCGCATCGGCTACGCCGGTGGCCCCAGGGACGTGATCAAGGGCATAATTGATGTTTCCAGTCAGTCCACCACCAGCCCCGACACCATTGCCCAGTGGGCCATGGTCGAGGCACTGAATAACGTGGAGGAGGCACAAAAGTTCATTTCGATGGCTCGAGCGGCCTACCGTGCTCGGCGGAGCATTATTGTGGACGGCCTGAATGCGCTGGGCCTGCCCACCCCCAAGGTAAACGGGGCATTTTATGTGCTCTCCGATGTGTCCAAGATTGATCTCGACGAGAACAAAGCCGCCCTCCAACTGCTCAACGAGGCCAGGGTGGCGGTGGTGCCAGGCACCGACTTCGCGGCCCCCCACCATGTTCGTTTTAGCTACGCCACCAGCGAGGAAAACATCCGCGAGGCCCTCGAGCGCATCGGCTCGATCCTGTAAGGTACGCGCTCGCGCCTGCGGCCTCGAGCGCATCGGCTCGATCCTGTAAGGTACGCGCTCGCGCCTGCGGCCTCGA
>NZ_CALMCQ010000488.1 GCF_937863175.1 uncultured Meiothermus sp.
TCGCCCCCAGGAGCCTCCTGGTGCTGGCCACGCTGCTGGGCTGGGTCGGTTTCGAAACCACCCTGCACAACCTGTTCCAGGTAGTGGGCAAGAAGACTGATTTGAAACTCGAGCCCACCCCCAAACCCCCTCGAAAGAAGTCTCGTAGCAAAGGCCCAGCAAAGTAGAGACCGCCTACTCGCGGTACAACTTGGCTGTAGACAGAGTATGGAGCAAAGCTCTCGAGGAAATCGTCCTCACTTTGGCCGCCAGGTCAAGCCAGTAGCATGAACCCCATGCAACTCGGCTACTCCTTCTGCCCCAACGACACCTTCATCTTCTATGCCCTGGCCCATGGCCGGGTAGCTACCCCCTTCCCCATTGCCGAACTGCTGGAGGATGTCGAGACCCTCAACCTCTGGGCCATGCAGGGCAAGCTCCCCCTGACCAAAATCAGCTACGCCGCCTATGGACGCTTGCGCGAGCAATACGTGGCTTTGCGTTCCGGCGGCGCCGTGGGGCGCGGCGTGGGGCCGCTCCTGGTGGCAAAGGGGCCTGTGGATAAGCTTGTGGATAAGCGAATTGCCATCCCGGGCCGTCATACCACTGCCTTCATGCTGCTGTCGCTGTATGGCTCCGGCTTCGTCCCGGTCGAGATGCGCTACGACCAGATTATGCCCAGCGTGGAGCGCGGCGAAGTGGATGCGGGGTTGATCATCCACGAGTCGCGTTTCACCTACCCCCTGCACGGGCTGCAAAAAGTGCTGGATCTGGGCGAGTGGTGGGAAAAACTGACCGGCCTGCCCCTTCCTTTGGGGGCCATTCTGGCCCGACGTGACCTGGGCACCCAGACCATCCGGGCCATAGACCGGGCGGTGCGGGCCAGTCTGGAGTACGCCTGGGCCCACCCCGAAGAGACGGTGGCCTACATCAAACAGCACGCCCAGGAGCTGCAAGACGAGGTGATCTGGGCCCACATCAAGACCTATGTCAATGATTTTTCGCAGGACGTGGGGCCGGAAGGCGAACAAGCCGTCAACGCCTTGTTCAGACGCGGCGAGGCCGCCGGCCTGATTCCTGCGTCCAGCCGGCCCAGCTTTATCTAACCCGTCCCACAATCCGGGCTGGGGTGGCTAGAACCCGAGTCCAACGCGCTTTCCGGGGCCGTTTCAAAATCTGTATTCCCGACTAGGGATACTTCCTGTTTAGACCCGCTAAATTAGAGGCATGATCCCGGAGTTCATCGCCACCCTGTCCCCCGAAGCCAGGGCCGAAGCCGAGCAGGTATTCCGCAGCTTCACTGCCCGGCGTAGCAGCTACGTGTGCTATCCCGAAGACGAGGCCAAAACCTTGTATTTCGTGATGGACGGCTGGGTACGCTTGTTTCAGCTTGGCCCACAAGAGGAAGAGATCACCCTGGTGGTGGTGGGGGGTGGGGACATCTTTGGCGAAGGGGCCTTGCTGCCGGGAGAGCGCTACGGGCTGTTTGCCGAACTGCTGGTGGACTGCGAGCTGCTCTCGGCCTCGAGGGAAGATTTGCTGCGCCTTACCAGCCGCTTCCCTGAAGCCCAGGCTGCTTTCGTGCTGCTGCTTTCGCGCCGGCTGCGCAAAGCCGAAGAACGCTTGCGCGACCTGCGCTTCAAGGAAGTGTTGCCCCGGCTGGCCAAAGCCCTGCTCTCAGCCATGCGCAAGGGCGAGGAAGGGTTGGAGGTGACCCTCTCGCACCAGGATCTGGCCCATCTGGCCGGCTCTACCCGCGAAACCATCACCAAAGTACTAGGAGAGCTGGCTATGGGTGACGCCATCGAGCTGGGCTACCGTCGCATCCTGATCCTCAAGCCCGATGTGCTCAAACGGGTGTCGTTGTAGGACTGGATCCCGCCATCGGCAAAACCGCGACAAGTTACGCTATAGCTGGCCTCCAGGCGATAGAATCCCTTAGCCATGCCCAACGCACTGCGCCAGTTCTTGCCTTTCGGTATTGAAAATCTACCTGCTTTGCTGCACACTCCCAGGAGCGCTCCGCGTGAAGCACTGAGTGCTGGGCTGGTGGCCTACCTCAAACGGTTGGGTGCACCCCCGCAAAGCCTCGAGGCCGCCCGAACACTGGCCCACCCGGGAAGCCGCGCTATCGTGAGCGGTCAACAAGCCGGTCTGCTAACCGGACCAGCCTATACGTTTTACAAAGCCCATGCGGCCATCAAGCTGGCCCACGAACACAGACAACCGGATCAGCCGGTCGTCCCGGTCTTCTGGGTGGCTTCGCAAGACCACGATACCGACGAGGTTTGCAGCATCGAACTGCTGGATTTCGAGGAGCGGGTGCACTCCCTGAGGCTCGAGCTTCCCCCTGCCCACCCCGCCGGACGCATCCCTTTCCATCCGTACTTTGCCGAGGTCTGCACTCTGATTCAGCCCTTTGCCGGGCATCCTGCGATCCGCGAGCGCATCTGCCGGGCCATGTTGGGAAACTGGAGCTATAGCGAGGTTTTTGCCCGTCTGATGCTGGAATTCCTCGGCCCCCACGGGCTGGTGCTCTTCGATCCGATGGCCCCCGAACTGGCCCCTTTGTTTGTGCCCCCCCTGCAGCACGAAATCACCAACCCTCTGGCCTCCTCCGAAGCCGTCAACCGCACCGCGCGGGCCATGAAATTGGCGGGCCTCGAGGTCGTTCTGGGCCGAGGGGAGGCGGCTACCAACCTGTTTTTGGAAGGCTCCGATCGGGTTCGTCGCCTGCTGCGCTTCCGCGCCGGACATTTCGAGGACGGCGAGCAGCGCTATACCCCCGCCGACCTGCGGGCCATCCTGGCCCTTGACCCCGCCCGCATCACCCCTGCGGCGGGCCTCAGGCCGGTGCTACAGGACGCGGTGCTCCCAACAGCAGGCCTGGTGGTTGGGCCAGGTGAACTCAAATACATTGCCGAACTGGGCGGGGTCTATGCTCTGCACGGGCTGGAGCCGCCCGCTGTGATTCGCCGGATGGGGGTGACGGTTCTCGAGCCCCCCATCGAACGCCTGCTGCAAAAATATGGGCTCGAG